>JBEBJW010000601.1:0-5150 GCA_040079715.1 Myxococcota bacterium
GCCGCTGGCCGATCGTCGGCTCGCCCGGATCCGGCTCCTTGACCCACGCGACCTTCATGTTCTTGCGCAGCTCGTCGACGATCCGGGTCGACTCGGCGTGCTCGAGCTGGGCGGCCGCCTCGGGCTTGACCTCCTCGAGCGGCGTGTTCGCGCGGCGGTCGAGGACCTCGACCACGTGGAACCCCATCCGGCTCTCGATCGGTCCGACCACGGTGCCGGGCTTCTCCTCGAACACCTTGTCGCCGAAGTTCCGCTCCTCGTGGAGGTGGAACCAGCCCACGTCGCCGCCCTTCGCCGCGGTCTTCTTGTCGATGGACTTGGTCTTGGCGAGGGTGGCGAAGTCGACCCCGCTCGCGAGCTGGGCCTTGATCTCGTTCGCCTCGGTCTCGGAACCGACCACGATGTGGCGCGCCTTGACCTCGGTCTTGTCGAACCGCGGCTTGTTGTCGTCGTAGTACTTCTGGATCGCCGCGTCGGTCACGGCGGCCTTCGCGAGCTTCTCGCGCATCGCGCCGGCGAGGACCTGGCGCTCGGCGAGCTGGAGCTGGAGCCGGACCTCGGGGTCGTCGTACAGCTTGGCCGCGACGGCCTGCTCGTACAGGGCGACCGCGACGGCGTACTCCTCGCTGAGCTTCTTGCCGTTCGGCGTCCACGCGAACGTGGCCCGCTCGGCCTCCGGCACGTTCCGCTTCTCGAACACGATCTCGAGCTCGGACAGCCCGATCGGGTGTTCGTCGACCGTCAGCACGGTCTCGCCCGGATCGGGCATCGCGCCCGGGATCGCGGCGGTGGTGGCGGGGCCGTTGCAGGCGACGGTGGCGACGAGCGCGATCACGCCCAACGAGGCGGCCCAGGATCGACGAGTGTGGTTCCCAAGGTGGTTCACGAGACCTCCGACGGCCGCGCACGTAACCCGGTCGGGGCGCGTCGGTCCGGACGAGGGTACGAGGCTCCGACTGGAGGACCGATGTGGATCGTCGTCGCCACCGCGGCGTTGGCCGCCGAACCGCCGGTCGAGGTTCGTGTGGGGGCCCCCCCCTCGGCGCCGGTCCAGCCCGCGGTCCCCGCCGTGGTGCGGGTCGATTGGCGGAAGGGCGAGGCCCGGCTCACCGTCGACGCGCCGCCGGGCGAGAAGGTGTCGGCGGACGGGCCGGGGCGGCTGGTCCTCGCGTGGGGAGAACGCGCGTTCGAGGTCGCGGCGGACGGCGCGGCGCTCCACGCCGGGATCGGGGTGGCGGATCTGCGCGGCGCGACGGTCACCGGGACCCTCGACGTGACGGTGTGCGATCTGGCGGGCACCGCGTGCCGGCCGACCGCGTGGGACCTCGCCGGGGCCGTGCCGGGCGCGAAGAAGGGGACGGTCGCGCTGAGCGTGACCGACGCCCGCGCCCGCGAGACCACGCGTCCGTTCGGGCCGGACGCGACCGCCGACGCGGCCACCGCGGCGTTCGAGCGGGCGAAGCTCAGCGGGAAGCCCGTACTGCTCGACTTCTCGGCCGTGTGGTGCCCTCCGTGCAACCAGCTCGCCGCCGAGGTCCTCGACGCGGGCCCGCCGGACCTCGACGCGTTCGAGGTGGCGGTGCTCGACGTGGATCACCCGAGCAGCTTCCCGTTCAAGGATCGGTACGGGATCGACGGCTACCCGACCGTGGTGGTCGCGACGGCGGACGGCGCCGAGCGGTCGCGGGTCGTCGGGTACCCCGGGCGCGAGGCGTTCCTCGGGTGGCTCGCCAGCGCCCCGTCCAGCTCCGACGCGGCCGATCTGGCCCGCCCGCCGGCCGAGCTGACCCCGGAGCGCGCCGCGACCCTCGCCTGGCAGCTCGTGCAGGCCGGCAGCGAAGACGAGGCCCAGCCGCTGCTCGACCGGGCCGCCGGCGCGGACACCGTCGACGCGCACCTCGCGCGGTTCGGGGTCGCCCCGTCCCAGGCCGAGCTCGACTGGCTGCTCGCGCACGCGCCCGATCGGGCCGGGAGGTTCGCCGGGTTCGCGGCGTCGGCCGAGGGGCTCGCGCCGGACGCGGTCCAGCGGACGATCGAGGCCGCGCTCCGGTCGGCCCGCGGGACCGAGACCGCAGACGCGCTCGGGTACGCCGCCAGCCTCACCACGGATCCCGCGCGGATCCGCGAGCTGAACGCCGCCGCCGCCGGGGTCGTGGCGTCGGCGATGACCGGGGACCCCGCCCGCGACAAGTCCAACGTCACCTGGCTCGCCCACCTGCTCGAAGACAGCGGCGATCCCGACGCCGCAGTCGCGCTGCTCCGCCAGTGGAGCGCCACCCACCCGGACGAGCCGACGTTCGAGCTGTCGTTGGCGGGGCTGCTGACCCGGATCGGGCGGTTCGAAGAGGCGGTGGTCGCGGCCGACCGGGCGGTGGCCACCGGGTGGGGTGACAACCGGCTCCGGGCGGTCACCGCGAAGGCCAAGGCGCTGATCGCCCTCGGTCGACTGGACGAGGCGAAGGCCGCGGTCCGGGCCGAGCTCGCCGCCCAGCCCGCGCCGGCGCCGGGGGTCGAGGTCCGCACCTCGCGGTACCGCAAGCAGCTCGAAGACCTGCTCGGCGAGCCTGCGGCGAACTGACGGATGGCGACGCTGACGCTGGTCGTGGGGGGCGTGGGGGGCCTGTCGATCGACCTGTGGACCGGCAAGCTGTCCACCGGCGCGCACCTCCGCCCGCTCGAGCTGCGCCTGCTGCGGACCCTCGTGGCGCACCGGGGCGAGACGGTGTCCCAGGCGCGGCTGCTGGTCGAGGCGTTCGACTACGCCGAGGGGACGCGGTCCCGCACGCTGTACACCACGGTCCACCGGCTGCGATCGGCGATCGAACCGGATCCGTCCGCCCCCCGGTACGTGATCGCCGAGCGCGGGGGCGGGTACCGGCTGACCGATGTCGAGCTCGAGGACGAGCCCGCCGACGCGCCGCTCACCAACCTCGAGGCCGAGGTCGACGCGTTCGTCGGCCGGACGGCGCTGCTCGAGCGGCTGGCGGACCTCGAGGTCCCGCTGATCACGCTGGTCGGGCCCGGGGGCAGCGGCAAGAGCCGGCTCGCGGCCCGGCACGCCGCCGATCACCCGCCGGCCGGGGGCGCGTGGCTCGCGCGGATCACCGACACCCGCTCGGTGTGGGCGTCGATCGTCGACGCGCTGTCGTCGTCGTCGGGGGGCGCGTCGTCGGAGTCGGCCGCGATCGGTCGGATCCGCCAGCTCGGCCGGTGCCTGCTGATCCTCGACGACGCCGAGCCCGCGCTCGACGACGTCCGCGCCGCCGCGCGCGCGATCCGGACCGGGGCCCCGGAGGCGCGCCTGGTGGTGACGAGCCGGGAGCCGCTGGCGCTCGCGGGCGAGGTCCGGGTCGACGTGGGGCCGCTCGACGAGGCCGACGCGGTCGCGCTCCTCGTGTGCCGCTCCGCGGAGGTGAACCCCGGCTGCGCCGCCACCGACGAGGCGTGGCGCGAGCTCGCGGAGCTGGTCGACCGGCTGCCGCTCGCGCTCGAGCTGGCCGCTGGGCGCCTCGGGTCGTTCTCGCCGGCGGAGCTCCGCGATCAGCTCGCCCGGTCGGTCGATCTGCACTCGACCCGCGCGGACCGCCCGGAGCGCCACCGGAGCCTGGGGGCGGTGTTCGAGGACACCTGGAGCCGCCTGCCGGACTGGGAGCGCGAGGCGCTCGGGCGGCTGTCGGTGCTCGAGGGCGCGTTCGGCGTCGCGGCGGCGGAGGCGGTCCTCGGCGACCGGTCCGGCCCCGACGGCCTCGACGCGGTCAGCGTGCTGGTGTCGCTCCGGAGCCGCGGGCTGCTCGCGACGGTGGCGACCCGCGACAGCAAGCCGTTCGCCCAGCTCCGGACCAACCGGGCGCTGGTGGCCCGCCACACCCCGCCCGCGATCCGCGCCGACGCGACCGCGCGCCTCGACGCGTTCACCGCCGATCGGGCGTCCGCCGCATTCGGACCCGGGTTCGACGGGCTCGACGGGCCGGCGGCGTTCGACGGGGACCAGGACCCGCTCGGGGTCGACGCGTCGCTCCGTCGGAGCCTCGACCGCGGCGCGCCGCTCGCGCTGGAGGTCGCGCTCGGGATGGTCGGGATCCGGCTCGGTCGGCCGGCGGAGGTCGAGCAGCGCGCGGCGGCGGCGCTCGCGCGCGACCCGGACCCGGTGATCCGCGGCGAGCTGTGGATGCGGCGGGCGGTGGCGGCGTGGCACGTCGACGAGCAGCACGCGATCGCGATCTTCGACCGGATGGTCCACGATCCCGAGCTGCCGGTCGGGTGTCGGTTCCGGGCCGGCCACGCGGCGGTCGTCCGGTGGCTGGCGGCGGGGGACGCGGCGCGGGCGGAGCGCGGGATCGAGGCGCTCGACGGGCTGGCGGCCGGCGGGGATCTGCGGATGCGCCCGGCGATCGACGCCAACCGGGCGCGGCTGTGCGAGCTCAGAGCGGACCCCTTGGGCGCGATCGCCGCGTTCGAGCGGGCAGAGGCCGGGTTCCGCGCGATCGGTCGCCGGGAGCTCGCGGCGGTGATGCGGGCGCAGATCGGCCAGGTGCTGGGCTCGCTCCACCGGTGGACCGAGGGGACGGCGGCGTTGGAGGCCGCGACCAACGCGATCGCCGCCCTCCCGAACGTCCAGCCGAGCGTCGAGGGGTTCGTGGTCGGCACCTACGGGGAGGCGTGCGCGGTGACCCGCCCGGCGCTGGCGGAGGACCTGCTCCAGCGCGCGATCCGCCTCGCGACGATCGACGGCGCGCACGGGATGGCGATCGAGCTGCTGGCGTCATTGGCCGAGCTGCGGGTGACGCTCGGTCGACCGGACGCGGCCGCGGAGCCGCTGGCCCGCGCGATCGCCCGGGTGAGCGCGGTCGCGGACGGCCACCGGGTGCCGGTGCTCCGCGCGCGGGCGGTCGTGGCGCTGGCGACGGGGGACACGGCCGGGGCCGAGGAGATCGCCGCGTCCGCGGTCCACGAGGCGGATCGGCTCGGCTCGCCGGCGGCGGCGCTCCGGGCGGCGGCGGTGCTGCTCCAGGCCCAGGTCGCGGCCGGGCGACTGGCGGTCGCAGCCCGCGAGGTCGAGGCGCGCCTCGCCGCGCTCCCGCGGCCGATCGGGCCTCCGGGCGGGTTGGTGCTAGATCTTGCCGAGCTGTGGCGGTGGGGCGGGGATCGGG
>JBEBJW010000602.1:0-5146 GCA_040079715.1 Myxococcota bacterium
GAAGCTGCGTCGCCAGCAGGAGCGGAAGCGGGCCGAGCTCGAGCCGCTCCGACCGGCCGGCGGCGTCGACGGGTGGGGGGTCCTCGACGATCCGGAGCTGGTGCCGCGGATCGTGGCGGAGTTCGCCGACCTCGCGGACCGGGCGGCGGTGATCGACGAGGCGGCGGCGGCGGCCAGGCTGCGGGAGGCCGACCGGATCGTGCTCGAGGGGGCCCAGGGCGTGCTGCTGGACGAGGTCTGGGGGTTCCACCCGCACACCACCTGGAGCGACTGCACGTTCACCGGGGCGGAGGCGCTGGTCGCGGATCGGCCGGTGACGCGGCTCGGGGTGCTCCGGGCCTACGCGACCCGCCACGGACCGGGGCCGTTCCCGACCGACGATCCGGCGTGGGACCTGCCGGAGCCGCACAACCCGAGCGACGGGTGGCAGGGCCGGTTCCGGGTCGGGCCGCTCGACCTCGTGCTGGTGCGGTACGCGGCTGAGGTCGTCGGGCGGCTGGACGGGGTCGTCGTGACCTGCCTCGACCGGGTCGGGCCGTCGATCCCGATCTGCGCGGCGTACGCCGACCGCGATCGGCTGGATCCGGGGATCGACCGGGAGCTCCTCGGGCGGGCGCTGCGCGGGGTCGCGCCGATCGTGACCCGGACCGACCCGGACGGGCTGCTGGCCGCCATCGCCGACGCGGCCGGGGCGCCGGTGGCGGTGGTGTCGACCGGACCGACGGCGGCCGACAAGCGTGCAATACGGCCGCCGTCCCGGTCGTAGGCCTCCCGGAGGTGCCACGTGCAGGACGCTCTCGGCGCGGCCGTCGTTTTCTTGGGAATTTCCACGATGATCGCGGTCCCGATCGCGGTCACCCTCGGCCTGCCGCTCACCGCCTGGCTCGGCGGGCGGTGGCTCAAGCTGAAGGAGAGCGAGCTCGAGCTCCGGAAGCTCGAGGTCGCCGCGCAGGTCCGCGAGGGGCAGGCGCTGCCCGCGTGGGTCGATCGCGAGGACCCGAACGCGCTGCTCGCCTGGGCCCGCGCCGACCGCGAGCTGAAGCTGCTGACCGCGCCGGCCGGGATCCCGGCCCCGGCCAAGATCAACTGACCCGTCAGCCCTTGTAGTAGAAGACTTCCTTGACGATCTTGCCGTCCTTCCAGGTCTGGACGGCGAACTGGGTCCGCTGCATCCGCTGGCCCATGAACGTCAGGTCCATCCACATCTCGTACGCGGTGAACTCACCGTCGGCGAGGACCGGGCCGAGCTTCGCCCCGTGCCACTGGGCGTTGTCGGCGAAGTACTGCTCGTACGCCCGGTTCTTCGCCTTGCCGACCCGGTTGGGGTCTGGCTCGTTGTTCTCCATCATCACCACGTCGTCGGCGTAGAACTTGTCGAACACCTCCATCAGCCGGCCCGAGCCGAGGCCGTCGAGGAGCTCCATCAGGTTCTTCTTGTTCTGGTCGCTGGACATCGCGAACCTCCCGCACCTCCGTACCCCCGACGGACACCCCGGCGAACGACGGGGGCGGGGACAGAGCGTTCCATTCGCCGCAACACCCGGGCCGACCGGGGCCGACCCGGCGCGTCCGATCGGCGGGAGTCGGTCCGTGTTAGGGTGACGGGAGCGGCGTGAACACGGCGGAGGTCGAATGGCGACAGGACTGCAGGAGGCTCCGCTCGACCGCTCGGGTGCCGCGCCCGGGAAGATCCGGCTGTTCGAGGTCTGTCTGCGCGACGGCCTGCAGAACGAGGCGGTGATCGTCCCGACCGAGGCGAAGATCGCGATCGCCCACGCGCTGGTCGACGCCGGGTTCCGCGACATCGAGGTCACCTCGTTCGTCCGCCCGCGGTGGGTCCCCCAGCTCGCGGACGCGACCGAGGTGATCCGCGGCCTGCCGGACGCGCCCGGGGTGCGGTTCTGGGCCCTCGTCCCGAACGCGATCGGGCTCGATCGGGCGCTCGACGCCGGCGTCAAGAACATCTGCACGTTCTTGTCGGCGTCCGAGAGCCACAACCTGAAGAACGTGAACCGCACGGTCCGCGAGTCCCTCCACGACGCGCGAAAGGTGATCGACACCGCGAAGGCCGGCGGGATGTCGGTCCGGAGCTACGTGTCCACCTCGTTCGGCTGTCCGTTCGAGGGGGCGGTCGATCCGGCGCGGGTGGCCGAGCTGGCGGGCGAGCTCCGGGCCGCCGGCGCCGACGAGGTCGCGCTCGGCGACACCACCGGGATGGCCCACCCGTCCCAGCTCGAGCCGACGCTCGCCCGGGTGATCGACGCCGGCGTGCCGCTCGACGCGATCGCGCTCCACTTCCACGACACGCGGGGGACCGCGCTGGTCAACGTGTGGGCGTCGATGGCGCTCGGCGTGACCCGGTTCGACGGCGCGATCTCCGGGGTCGGCGGGTGCCCGTACGCCCCCGGCGCGGCCGGCAACGCGTCCACCCAGGACCTCGTCCACCTGCTCGAGCGGCTCGACGGCGCGCAGGAGCCGCCGGAGGGGTTCGGGCCGGTGACCGGGGTCGACCTCGGTCGGCTCGGGGAGATCGGCCGGACCCTCGAGGAGCTGCTCGGTCGCGAGCTGCCCGGGCGGTACCACCAGTTCTGGCAGGGGCATCAGAAGCGACGCCAAGCGCGGAGTGCGTGACGGCGTGGATCAGGCGTTCCTCCAAATCGTGAGCGGGGTCCGGCGGGGCCTCAACGTCCCGCTGCACGGCGGAAAGCCGCTGGTGGTCGGCCGGAAGCGCGGCGACCTGATCCTCGACGATCCGCTGGTGTCCGGGTCGCACTGCCGGATCCTGGTCAAGGAGGACGGCTACGTCCTGCAGGACCTCGGCTCGACCAACGGCACGATGGTCGACGGGCGGATGGTCCGCGAGGCCGCGCTCAAGCCCGGGGCCGAGATCACCATCGGGTCGAGCCGGATGATCCTGTACGTCGGCGAGGATCCGCGCGAGAAGCCCGAGGCGGCCGCGCGGGCGACCCCGGCGCAGCTCGAGATCGCCTGGCTGCTCGACGAAGAGCTGGTCGAGCTCCGGAGCGGGGTCGACCGGTCGCGCCCGCCGGCGGACGTGATCGGCCAGGACCTGCGGCTCCCGCCGGGCCTGAACGCGGTGGTCGAGGTGATCGCCGGGCTCGACGCGGGCAAGGTGTTCCGGTTCACCCGGGGCAACGTGTCGATCGGCCGCCGCCAGGGCGAGGTGCCGCTCACCGACGTGGAGGTCAGCCGGCACCACGCGGTGATCGAGGTGTTCGGTCGGGAGATGATCTTCCTCCGCGACCTCGGCTCGACCAACGGCACCTACCACAACGGGCGCCGGATCTCCGTGAGCAAGCTCCAGTCCGGCGACACGGTGGGCTGCGGCAAGTCGATCATGCGGCTGCAGGTCTCGCGCTGACCGACCCGGATGCCGGGCCCGTCCGTCACAGCTTGAGCTTCGACCGGACGGGCTCGGCGTAGGCCCGCTCGATCCGCTCCGCGGCCTCGAGGACCTCGGGATCGGCCGACGCGGGGACCGTGGGTCGGAGCACGAGGTACAGGTCGCCCGGCTCGCCGCGTTTCTGGACCCCGCGCCCCTTGATCCGCATCCGGGTGCCCGCCGTCACCCCCGCCGGGATCGTCAGCTTCACGTCGCCGGTGGGCGTCGGCACGGTGATCGCGGCGCCGCGGAGCGCCTCGGACACGGTGATCGGGACCTCGAGCTCGAGATCGTTCTCGTCCCGCCGGAGGTGCGGGTGCTCGAGCACCCTCAGCACGACCACCAGATCGCCGCACGGGCCGCCGCCACGGGGCGGGAGGCCCTGACCGCGCAGCCGCACCTTGCCGCCGTCCCGCGCGCCGGCTGGGATCGGGACGGTGAGCCGCTCGCTCGTGCCGTCCGGGCGCCGGATCGAGATCACCCGCTCGCCGCCGAGCACGGTGGTCATGAAGTCGACCGTCAGCTCGAACGTCTGGTCGACCCCGCGCCGCGGACCGCGATCGAACCCGGCGCCCATCCCGCCGCGATCCGCGCCGCCGAACATCGATCCGAGCAGCTCCTCGATGTCGATCCCGCCGGCGCCGCCGCCGTCGAACCCGCCCCGGAAGCCGCCGGCGCCGCCGCCACCGCCGCGGAACGCGCGCGCTCGGGCGGGATCGAACCCGGTCTTGGTGGACGCCTCGCCGAACTCGTCCCACAGCTTGCGCTTCTCGGCGTCGCCGACGATCTCGTACGCGGTGTTGATCTCCTTGAACCGCTCCTCCGCGCGCGGCGCCTTGTTCAAGTCGGGGTGCCACTCCTTCGCCAGTCGGCGATAAGCCTTGCGGACGGTGTCGGCGTCCGCGCCACGATCGACTCCGAGCACGGTGTACGGGTCACGCATCATGGGGGAGTGTAGTTGCGGAGCCCGACCCGACAAGTGGATTCGCCGGACCATCGCTGGCGCGCGCCCACGGGCCCGCTCGTCCCCCGACCCGACGCGGCGCGGTTCGAGCGCGCCGGCGCGATCGGATCGTTCCTCGCCACCGCGGTCAGCGTGGTGCTGGTCCACCGGTGGAACGCCGGCGGGTGGGCGGACGCGGTCGTGTTCTGCGTCGCGTTGCTCGCGATCCTCGGCGCGCACGAGCTCGGGCACCACGTGGTCGGCCGGCGACACGGCCTGCGACTGTCCCTGCCGGTGTTCCTGCCGGCGCCGTTCTTCGTCGGGACGCTCGGGGCGCTGATCCAGGTTCGGGATCGGCCGCGCAGCCGGACCGCGCTGCTCGAGATGGGCGCGGCGGGCCCGTTGGCCGGGTTCGCGGTGATCACGGTGCTGGTGGCGCTGCACCTCGCGTTCGGCGCGCCGGACGCGACCGGCGAGCCTCTCGCGCGGCCGCTCGTGTGGCAGGCGATCGGGTGGGCGACGACCGGCGGTGCGCCGCCCCTGTCGACCGCCGATCCGGTCGGATACGCCGCGTGGGTCGGGTGCCTGGTCACCGCGATGAACCTGCTGCCGATCGGTACCCTCGACGGCGGGCACGTCCTCGCGGCGGTGGACCCACGCCGGTCGCGGTGGGTCGGGTGGATCGCGACGGGAGGCCTGGTCGCGCTCGGGATCGCCTGGCCGCCGTGGTGGGCGTGGGCGGCGGCGACCCGGATCCTCGCCTGGCGGGCGCCGGCAGCCCCCGTGGGGGTGCCCCACCC
>JBEBJW010000603.1:0-5144 GCA_040079715.1 Myxococcota bacterium
GGCCGTGGGCGGCGGCGACCCCGGCCAGGATCCCGGTCGCGAGCGCGTCGATCTCGTCGGCCGACAGGTCGATCTTCACCCCGAGCAGGTCGGCGAGGGTCGGCCCGTCGACGTGCTCCATCACCAGCACCGGCTCTCCGTCGTCGGCGGTCGCGACCTCGAGCACCGGGACCACGTTCGGGTGGCGGAGGGTCCGCTGGAGCTCGCCCTCGGTCCGCAGGCGCCCGAACAGGCGCGGGTTGTGGTCCCGGATCCGCTTCAGCGCGTGGAGCGTGCCGAGCTCGCGGTGCCGGGCGAGGAACACCTCGGCCATCCCGCCGGTGCCGAGGAGGTGGAGGACCTCGTAGCGCTCGAGCCGCAGCTCCATGCCTGCAATCTACCGCGTCGCCGGGCGCCGGACGCGGGCTACCGCAGGCCGGCCCGCCGACGGATCACGAACCCGAGCCCGGCGAACACCAGGACCCACGCGGCCAGCACCGGCGCGCGCCACAGCGGCGTCTCCCGCCGATCGTTGATCACCCGCCCGGCGTTCGGGTCGAGCGCGACCGGGCCGAGCGTCCCCGGCGGGTTGTACCGCCCGCCCGACGACGCCGCCAACCACTGGAGGAACGGCTCGTCCGGTGCGATCTCGTCGACCTCCGGGTCCCGCGTGGTGACCGCGAACACGGTCTCCGCCTCGCCCACCGGCTGATCGTCCCGGGTGGTGACCGCGACCTTCACCCGGTGGGTCCCCGGGTGGTCGGCGTTCAACACCAGCACCACGTCGCCGTCGGCCCCGGTCTTGCCATCGAGCTCGGTCGCGCGGCCCTCGTTGTCGATCTTCGCGGTGACCTTCGCGTCCGGCATCGCCGCGAACCCGGGATCGCGCGCCCGGACCACGATCCGGACCTCCTCGCCGACCGCGTAGTTCTCCCGCGGCGTCTCGACCGTGACCCGGGACACGGTGTTGTCCTTCATCAGCCACCGGAGCGCGTTCTTCCAGAACCGGAGGTACGCCTGGTTCCCCCGGCCCTCCGCCGCCTCCGACAGCGACCACCGCCACGACGAGTCGACCGTCAGCGCCATCGTCCGCCCCTCGCCGACCTCGCGGACCGACAGGACCGGGAGCGGCTTGCCGTCGGCGTCGGTCCGGGTCGGGTGGGACAGCAGCACCGCCGCGTCCGGGCGGGCGCGGATCGGGACGTTCGTGCCGTCGAGGGTGTGCAGGCGCTCCCACCACGCGGTGTTCTCGGCCCCGTCGGCCACCAGGCGGGTGATCGGGTGGCGCGCGCCCTCCTCGGTCAGCTTCGGCGCGAACGACCCGAGGTCCGGCTGCTCCTCCTGGGTCCCGATCTCGACCGGCAGCACGTCCGCCAGCGGGGTCCCGCCGTACCGGCCCGAGCCGAACGACTTGTCGCCCCCGATCATCACGACCGCGCCGCCCTCCTCGACGTACTTGCGGAGGTTCTCGAGCAGCTGGGACGAGTTGATCTGGAAGTACGGCTGGTAATCGAAGTTCTGGAAGATCACCACGTCGAACGTCCACAGATCTTCGGCGAACAGCCGCTCGTACGGGAACTGGATCAGCGACAGCTCGCGGTCCGAGTACTGCGACGCGAGGTCGCGCTGGGTCCGGAGGATGAAGAAGCTGACGAGCTGCACGCTCGGGTCGTCCTTCAGGAACCGGCGGAGGAACTTCACGTCCCACGACGGCGACCCCGCGACCTGCAGGACCCGGATCCGGTCGCGGACGACCTTCACCACCACCGGCATCGTGTTGTTCGCCGGGACCGCGTCGCCCTCGTACACCGGCACCGACACGGCGTACGCGAACCGCCCGGCGTCCTCGGCGGTGACCTCGAACCGGACGGTCGCGTGGCCGGCGGCGTCGAGCACCAACCGCTGCTCGGTCACCGTGCCCCCGTCCCGCAGGAGCGTCACCGGGACCGACCGGTGGGCGAACCCGACCCCCTCGATGTCGGCGGTGATCGCGAACGGGGCGCGGATGAACGCGTACCCGCCCGTGTCGACCGACCGGACCGACAGATCCTGGACCTCGATCGTCCGGCCGACCTGGAACACGGTGAGCGGACCGGGGACGTCGAGCGGCGCCGGCGCCTCCTCCTGGTGGAACCGGCGGCGGAGCAGCCCCCGGTCGAGGCCATCGGTGACGAGCACGATCCCGGCGAGCTTCTCGCCCGCGACCCGCTCGGACAGCGCGCCGAACGCGCCCTCGATGTCGGTGCCGGGCAGATCGTACGCGGTGGGCTCGCCGACCGCGAGGTCGTCGCCGAACTGGAACACCTCCACGTCGCCGACCTGGTCGCGCACGTGGGCGAGGATCCCGGCCACGGCGGCGGAGCGCGGCTGGCCGCCCTCGCGGACCCCCATCGACCGCGACCCGTCGACCACCACCAGGGTCCGTCCGGGCTCGGTCCGGCCCTCCTCCTCGACCCAGGTCGGGCCGGCGAGCGCGGTGACGAGCCCGGCGAACGCGGCGATCACGCACGCCGTCTCGAGGATCCGCGCCACGCCGGTCCGCCGCCCGAGCGAGGCCGCTGCGATCCCGAGCCCGGCCGCGACCACCGCCAGGACCACCACCCAGTCGGGCGCGGTCCACACGAGCTTCCCGGTGGGTCCGAGCTCTCCGGCCAGCCAGAACGCCATCATTCGAGCCGGCCCTCCTTCATCAGCTGCTTGACGTGGGCCTGGTCCTTCTTGTAGTTCGAGGTCAGCGAGTACAGCACGAGGTTGATCCCGAGCTTGATCGCCTCGCGCCGCTGGCTCTCCCCGCCCGGCACGCACGGGTTGATGCTCCGCCCGTCGTCGCCGCGGTCGAGCGCGCCCGACAGGTCGTTCCGGACGTACACCAGCGGGCTGTGGGTGTCGGAGGTGACCCCCTCGAGGTACGGGAACCGGTCCACCCGGCCGAGCGGCTCCTTCAGCAGGAAGAAGCTCCGGTACACGCTGTGGTCCGACGGGAGCGGACCGAGCGGGCGGGTCGGGAACATCCGCTCGACCAGCTCGCGGACCGACTGGTCGAACGGACCGTTCTCGGCGGCGGTCGTGTCGTCGACCACCAGGAATCCCCCGTACGACAGGTACCGCTCGATCTGTTCGAGCCCTGCGTCCGACGGCATCGCGAACCCGCCCGACCCGATCAGCACCGAGAACGGGTGCTCGAACAGCGCCGGATCCTCCGGCTTCAACCGGACCGATCGCGCCTCGCACTCCACGCTGGTCGTGCCCTTCACCTCGTACAGCAGGCGCTTCCACGCGTTCGGGCGGGACAGCGTGCCCTGCCCGAGGTCGATCTCCGCGATGTCGACCCGCGACGGCTCGCCGAACGCCCGCGCCCGCGACGCGACCGCGAGGCTCGCCCCGCCGACCAGCAACTGGCGCCGGTTCACGCCGACCCCCGCGCCGCGGCCAGCCCCTGGAGCAGGAGCAGCGCGAGCCCGATCCCGAGCAGCGGCCGCGCCAGGTCGATCGTCCGGGTCAGGATCTCCGGCGCGAGCTGGTTCTCGACCTCGGCGACCGATCCGTAGCTCCGCACGTCGCTCTCCTCCGGATCGGTGTTCACCGCGACCCACGCGAGCGGCATCGCCCCCTCGAGCTCGAGGTGGTAGGCGCCGGGCCGCGGCGGCACGAACGTCAGCTTGGTCCCGTCGATCCGCGACCGGACCACCGCGCCGTCCGGCCCGATCACGTCGGGTTGGATCGCCAGATCCGGCAGCTCGACCGTCACCGCCTGCCCGACGATCCCCTCGAGCCGCGCGGCGCCAGCGCCGGCCTCCCCGCCGAGCCACCCGACCAGGCGCTGGATCAGCGGCATGAACACCGATTGGAGCGGCAGGTTGCTCCAGCC
Source organism: Myxococcota bacterium (assembly GCA_040079715.1). GTDB lineage: Bacteria > Myxococcota_A > UBA796 > UBA796 > JACKER01. Next base: position 3,848 of record JBEBJW010000603.1, read on the forward strand.
GAGGTCGACCGTCCCGGTCCAAACCATCACCCGCCCCTGCCCGACCGTCCGCTCGACCAGCGCCGGGAGCCCGTTCTCGTAGGTCAATAACGTGACGATCTCGTCCGGGACGTCGTTGTACGGCTCGAACGTCAGCACGGTGTGGCTCTTGATCCGGGAGAACGACGCCCGACCCGCCCGGCGGAACGGCGAGAACAGCGGCTGCTCCACGTCCGGCAGGGTGATCGCGACCCCCTCCTCGCCCGGATCGGCGATCGACCGCGGCGTCCGGAGCTGGGACGGGAGCAGGCTCGCGAACGCGGCGTTGTACCGCTCGGCGGTGACCTGGTCGCCGCCGGTCAGGACGAGGTTGCCGCCCTTCCGGACGAACTCGACGAGGCGCGGGCCGAACGGGCGGGGATCCGCGACGTTCGCCATGAACACGACCCGGTGCTTCTCGGGGTCGAGGTCCATCAGGCCGACCGGGGTGGTCACGTCGAGGGTCACGCCCGACCGCGCCCCCCACGGCGCGAGCGCCTTCTCGAGGAAGTACACCTCGGACCGGATCGGGGTGTCGCCGGGGTCGCCGTCGACCACCAGGACCCGCGACGCGCCGACCCGCGGCAGGTGGAAGTACCGGGCGTCGTCGAGCGCGAGGTCCGGATCGTCGCACCGGACCTCGCCGACCCCGCCCTTCGCCTCGCTCGGGACGGTGATCCGCTCCTCGGCCTCGCCGAGCGGCGGCATGTCGACGAAGATCGGGATCCGCGCGCCGTCCGGCAGCGTGACCTCGCACGAGACCTCGATCGGGTCCGGGCCGTAGTTCGCGACCCGGACGGTGACCACGCCGCCCTCCGGACCGTCGCCGTACTTCGCGCTGGTCACGGCGACGTTCCGCGGCGGGTTCCCGGCGATCCGGTGCGGCAGGATCGACGAGCCGGCCTGGACCAGCCGCTCGACCTCGCCGGTCGCCTCGCCGACGATCCGCGGCCCAGCCTCGTCGCTGAACAGGACCACCTCGCCCGGCTCGCCGCCGAGCAGCCGCCGCGCCTCGAGCAGCCCGCCGCGCAGATCGCTCGTCCCGGCCGACGGCTCGATCGCCTCGAGCTGCCCGATCACCCGCTCCCGATCGGCGAGCAGCGTCGGAGTCAGCCGGATCGCCTCGTCGTCGAACGCGATCAGGCCGACGAGCACGTTCGCCGGCAGGCCGCGGACCAGGGTGGTCGCCTCGGCCCGCGCTCGCTCGACCAGCGTCGACCCGCCGTCCTCGAGCGACATCGACAGCGACCGGTCGAACACGATCACCACCCGCCCGGAC
>JBEBJW010000604.1:0-5142 GCA_040079715.1 Myxococcota bacterium
GTACCCGACGATAGCGTATTTCCGCGCGGTGCGGCGGGGCCAGCGGTCGGGGGAACATCGGGCGCGGTCGAGGACCTCGCGCCCACGTCCGAAGCCACGCGACGAGCCCCGCCCTCGCTCCCCGGCGTCGGGGGAGGAGGAGCAGGGCGCGGTGTCGTCCGTCGCGGACGGCTGGGCGCGCGGCGCTACCAGACGTCGTCGAACCGGTCGTCGTCGGCGAGCCGGTCGTGGACGATCACCGCAGCGGCGACCTCCGCGAGCTCTTCGTCGCCGTACTCCTCGATCAGGGTGTCGTACAGGGCCGCCACCCACTCTCCGACCGTCGTCTCGAACCGGTCGCCGTCGATCGCTTCCACCTGTCGTTCCATCGGTTCCCCCCGCAGGAACGGCAGCCCCGGGACCCTGCGACCGTCGATGCCAGGTGCCATGGGTCCGGTCCGACCGACCGAGGGCCCTCGCGGGACCGCGGTCGGACGGGGACCCGGGGGTGCCGTGTGGTCCGGGTCCCGGGGCGTCGTTCCTCTCGATCCGTAGGCACATTCGGGGTGTGGGATCATCGCGGGTTGTCAACGTGTGTTGCGGTCGGCGGCGCACCACACGACGGCGTCGACCCGGCGGGCCTGTCCGCCCAGCAGCTCCCGCGCGGCCGCGGCGAGGGTGGTGCCGGTCGTCACCACGTCGTCGACCAGCAGGACCCGTCCGGGCACGTCGCGGACCGCCCGGAGCCGCCCGACGAGGTTCCGGGACCGCCCCGCCGCGTCGAGGCCGGCCTGGCGCGGGCCCGGAGACAACCGGAGCGCCGAGGCGACCGGGACCCCGGACCGCTCGGACAGCGCCCGCGCGAACACCGCGGCCGGCGCGAACCCGCGGGCGACCCGCCGACCGACCGGGCTCGGCACGGGGACGATCGCGTCGTGGCCGACCGCGAGCGGCGCGGCGTGGTCGGCGAACGCGGCGGCGAGGACCACCATCGTGGCGCGGTCGGTGCCGTACTTCGCCCGTCGGAGCGCGCGCCCGGCGGCCCCGTCGTACGGAGCGACCGCGGCGAACCACCGGATCCCCTCGACCGCGGGCACGAGGCGGACCCCGAGCCGGCTGGCGCAGCTCGCGCACCACGGCCCGTCCGGGGCGTCGCACCCCGCGCACGGCCGTGGGAACAGCGCGTCGCCCGCGGTGGGCACTACAGCAGGGTCGCGACCGCCTGCCGCTCGCCGTCGAGGTCCGCGACGTTCTCGGCGATCCGGTCCTTGGTGAACGCGTCGATCTCGAGGCCCTCGACCACGGTGATCGCGCCGCCCTTCGCGACCTTGACCGGGAAGCTGAACACGAGGCCGGCCGGCACGCCGTACCAGCCCTCGCTCGGGATCGCCATCGACACGATCCCGCCGTTCGTGCCGCGGTGCCAGTCGCGCATGTGGTCGACCGCCGCCGACGCCGCCGACGCCGCGCTCGACGCGCCGCGGGCGTTGATGATCGCCTTGCCGCGGGTCGCGACGGTCTGCTTGAACGCGCCCTTGACCCACGCGTCGTCGACGACCTGCATCGCCGGCTTGCCGCCGACCTTCGCCAGCCGGAGGTCCGGGTACATCGTGTCCGAGTGGTTGCCCCACACGAACACGTCGGTCACCGCGCTGGCGGTCACGCCGGCCTTGGCGGCGATCTGCGCCACCGCGCGGTTCTGGTCGAGCCGGGTCATCGCGGTCCAGTTGCTCGGCGCGAGCTCCTTCGCGTTGGCCTTGGCGATCAGGCAGTTCGTGTTGCACGGGTTGCCGACCGTGATCACCTTGACCGTCTTCTTCGCGTTGGCGCCGATCGACCGGCCCTGGCCGACGAAGATCGGGCCGTTCGCCGCGACGAGGTCCGACCGGTTCATGTCCTTCGTGCGCGGGCGCGAGCCGACCAGGAACACCGCGTCGGCGTCGCCGAACGCCTTGTCGGGCGAATCGGTGCCGATGATCCCGTGGACCAGCGGCATCGCGCTGTCTTCGAGCTCCATGATCGTGCCGTTCAACTTGTCGAGGGCCGGGGTCACCTCGAGGAGCTGCAGGATCACCGGCTGATCGGGGCCGAAGCAGTCGCCGGCGGCCAGCCGCCACAGCAGGGAGTAGCCGATGTTGCCGGCGGCGCCGGTCACCGCGACGCGGATCGGAGCGTTCATGTCGATCTCCAGGTCAGACAGGACCGCGGCCTAACCGGTCGCCGGACCCCCGGGCCACCGACCCGGGCCACCGACCCGGGCAACCCGTCACCGACCGCTGCCGCCGGCCCCGCCCGGGCTCGGCGTCTGCACCGCCGGCGGGGACCCGAGCACGACGGACACGAGGTTCTTGCGCCCGGACAGGAGATCGAGCGTGCCGCCGTCGGCCTCGCCGGTGACCTCGACCGTCACGCCGTCGTAGGTCGACCAGTCGATCGTCCGGTAGTCGGACGTCTCGCCCGGACCGAGGTCGGCGAACGACTCGGACGCCCCGCCGGCCGACAGCACGACCGTGACCGCGGCGGCGGCGTCGTTCCGGACCGCGACCTCGGTCGGGTACGCGACCCCGCCGCCGTCGTCGCCCTCGCCCGCCTTGTCGAGCGACTTCTCGCCGCCGCACCCGACCGCCAGCCACCCGATCGCGAACCACCGGACCATGCGCCCTCCGACCGCCCACTCTACCGCTGAGCGCCGGCGTCCCGCGCGGAGCGGAACGCGCGGATCGTGTCCGTCACGTCGTCGTCGCCGATCCCGAGGTGGACCACGAGGCGGAGCCGATCGGGGCCGATCGGAAAGCACACCACGCCGCGCTCGGCCAGCCGGGCGACGAACGCGGGCGCGTGAGGCGTCGGCACCGGCACGATGTTCGTGTCCGGGGCGGCGACGTCGAACCCGGCGGCGGACAGGCCGGCGGCGAGGGCCTTCGCGCGGCGGTGGTCGTCGGCGAGGCGCTCGACGTGGTGATCGAGCGCGTGGAGCGCGGCCGCGGCGAGCATCCCGGACTGGCGCATCCCGCCCCCGAGCCGCTTCCGGAGCCGGCGGGCCTCGCGGATCATCGAGGCAGACCCGCACAGCACCGACCCGGCGGGCGTCCCGAGGCCCTTGCTGAAGCACATGCTGACGGTGTCGAAGTCGCGGGCCCGCCGGGTCAGCGGGACCCCGGTGGCGACGACCGCGTTCCAGACCCGCGCGCCGTCGAGGTGGGTCCGGAGCTGGTGGGCGCGGGCCACGGCGCACAGCGCGTCCGTGTTGTCGAGCGGCTGGATCCGCCCGCCACCGCGGTTGTGGGTGTCCTCGACCGTCAGCAGCGCCGACCGCGGGGCGTGCTCGTCGTCCGGGCGGATCCCGGCGGCGACGTCCGACGGGTCGATCACCCCGGCCGGGCCGGGCAGCGTGCGGAGCTGGACCCCGGCGAACGCGGCGCCGCCGCCGCCCTCGTAGTGGAACGGGTGGGCGTCCTGGTGGAGCAGGACCTCGTCGCCCGGGCGGGTGTGGACCGCGATCGCGATCAGGTTCGCCATCGTCCCGCTGGGGACGAACACCGCGGCCTCCTTGCCGGCGAGGGCCGCGCACCGCGCCTCGAGGGCGTGGACGGTCGGGTCGTCGCCGAGCACGTCGTCGCCGAGGGGGGCCTCGATCATCGCCGCCTTCATCGCGGGGGTCGGCTGGGTGACGGTGTCGGACCGCAGGTCGATCGCCATGGTGGGAACTCCGGTCGACCCCGATAACCCGTCGATCGGCCTTGCCGCCTGGCCGGGCGACGTTAGGACGCTCGGATTGGGGGACCTGGATGCCCGATCGCCGCACCCCGTCGCGTGAGCCGGAGCGGCCCACGAGGCCGAAGGAGCGCCCGCCCTCCACGCCGCCGGCCCCTCCGCGGTCGGAGTTCCCGGATACGCAATGGGACGACGCCCCGCCCACCGGGACGTTCCGGATCCCGCGGATCTGACGGTCGGTTCGACTCAGCCGCAGTCGGCGGCGGGGTTGTACGGGGCGAACAGGCCGTCCGGGTTGTCGACGTACAGCCAGACGTGCAGGTCGTGGTGCCACGGCTGCCCGGCGACGTGCCCCTCCATCGGCCCGTCGAACGGGCGGCAGAACAGCTCGGGCGCCACATCGAACGTCGCCTCGTCCGCCGGGGGCTCGAACACCGGCGCCCCGTCGACCAGCGCGGGCGCGACGTACTCGATCCCGCCGAGCGCCACGCCGTCACCGTCCGGCAGGTACAGCAGGACGTCCGGCGCCTCGAGGTCGAGCGCCTGATCGAGCGACTCCGGGATCCGCACGTAGTGGATCCCCATCGCCGCCCCGCGCTCGTCCTGGTCGCAGGTGGGCTGCGGCAGGTAGCCGTCGGACGCGGCGACGGCGGGATCGAGGTACCGCTCGGTGGCGGCGCGGGCGCGATCGAGGTCCGCGGTGGGATCGCACCCGGCCCCGTCGGTCGGGAGGGGGATCGGCGCCCCGCCGCAGCCCGCGAGCGCGGCGATCAGCCCCGCCGCGGGCCCGGAGCTCAGCCGCACGCGTCGCACCGGCCGCGGAGCTGGATCTGGACCGCGCCGTCGATCAGCGCGTTCGGGGCGAGCCGATCCGCGACCTGCACGTCGACCCCCTCGAGGCACGACACCTCGCCGCAGTCGGTGCACACGAAGTGGGCGTGCCCGCTCGGCGGCGCGAGCTCGAACCGCCACACGTGATCGCCGGCGTCGAACCGGTGGAGGAGCCCGGCGGTGGCGAGGTCGTTCAGGTTGCGGAACAGGGTGGCCCGGTCGAACCCCTGGTCGACCAGCGCCTCCGCCACGTCGCCGTGGGACCGCGGACCGTCGACCCCGCGCAGGAACCGGAGCACCGCGACCCGCGCGCCGGTGGCCCGCAGGCCGCTGGCCCGGATCAGCTCCTTCAGGTCGCCCTCGGCCACGGTCCCCATCGCTCGCCCGCCACCGCTCGATCGTAGCCCCGTTCCCGGGCGGCCGCACCCGGATCGCCGCACGGCCGACCGGGTGGAACCGCGGCAGGGGGCCGGAGGGCGCGCAGCGGGTCCACGCGGAGCGTCGGCGGCTGCACCCGGATCGTACGGCCGGTGGGTCGATCGCGGCAGGGAGCCGGAGGGCGCGCAGCGGTCCGAGCGGAGCGAGGACGGAGCGGCCGCCGGAGCAGACCCCGCAGCG
>JBEBJW010000605.1:0-5130 GCA_040079715.1 Myxococcota bacterium
GGACCCCGCCCGGCACCGGGTCGCCCGGGAGCGCCACCGCGTCGATCCCGCGCCGCTCGGCCGGCAGGAACACCACCCCGGCGAGGGTCGGGTGGCCGCGGTCGGCGATCCGGTCGAGCCGGGTGACGCCGTTCTGGAGGCTCACCACCGGCACGCCCGGGTCGAGGACGTCGAGGACGTCGGCGGTGTGGTGCTCCATCACCGCGATCGCCACCAGATCGGCCGCCGTGGGCGCCGCCGCCACCACCGAGCCGACCCGGGGGACCGCCACCTGCCGGGATCGATCCGGGAACCGCAGGTCGATCGGTCGCGGCACGGGTCCGCACCGCCGGTCGACCAGCACGACCGGGACGCCCGCGTCGGCGAGCAGCCCGGCGATCGCGCGCCCGATCGCACCCGCCCCGACCACCACCAGGCGCTCGACCACGGCGGGAGCGGTGCCGTCGCTCAGAACGGGGCCAGGCCGAACGTGATCGCGAACGACGGCAGGATCAGCGGGAACACGCCGTCTTCCCCCTCGTCGAAGTCCCGCATCTCGATGTCGCCGTACTGGCCGAACCCCATCTCGATCCCGCTGTACAGGAACTTCGCGTCGTTGCGCAGCCCGAGCCGGGCGTTCCACCCGATCCGGGTCCGGTTCTCGGTCAGATCGCCGCCGGTCGCGTCGAGCTGGTGGAACCCGACCGCGCCGAACAGCCCGCGCGCCTGGTGGTTCGGGTACAGGCGGACCGTCGCGCCGAGGTACCGCAGATCCGGCGACACGGCCGGCTTCGGGTCGCCGTCGAGCAGGACCATGAACGTGCCGAGCTGAGGGACGTACGAGTACGCGCCCGACACCGACAGCGCCGGCCCGACCGGGGTCGGGATCACCAGCTCGGCCTCGCCGCCGGCCACCTGCGCGATCCCGAGGTTCACCCCGATCCGGAGGTACTTCCGCTGGGCGTTCAACCGGAACCGGTCGAGGAGCTCGTTCGCCTTCTGGCGGTCCCGCTCGACCCCCTTGCCCCGCAGGTACATCAGCCCGAGGGTCTTGCAGCTCTCGTAGTGGCCGTTGTCGCAGGCGGTGTCGAAGTGGCGCGCGGCGATCTCGTCGTCGAAGCTGGTCTCGCGGGCGATGTGGACCTCGGCCAGCGACGCGCACCCGGGGCCGTACTGGCCCTCGCACGACCGATCCAGCAGCAGGTACGTCGGCTCCGGCGGCTCGCCCTTCGGCGGCAGCGTCTGCTCGGCCAGCCAGTAGCAGCCCTCGGGGTCGCCGTTGTCGCACCCGCGCTGGAGGTACGCCGCCGGCGCCTGCTCGCCGTCCCACGCCGGCTCGTGGTCCCGCTCGACCAGCTGGCCGAGCTCCGAGCACGCGTGGGGCTCGCCGAGCTCGCACGCGCGGCTCCAGGCGCCGAACGCCGAGACCCAGTCGTCCTTCTTCCGGGTGTACCGGTCTCCGAGGCCCGCGCAGCCGTCGGCGGACTGCCGGTCGCACGCGAGGGTCCACATCGCGTCCTGGTCGGGCGCGTCGACCCGGCGGGCGGTGCCGATCCGCCGCTGCTCGGCCCCGGCGACGCACGCCGCCCCGAGCCCGCTCTGGCACGCCGAGTTGAACAGCACCAGCGCCTGGGCGTACGCGTCGGTCCGCGGCTCGTGCCGGACCAGCAGGTGGGCGACGCCGAGGCACGCGCGCTGCTCGCCGCTGGTGCACGACTGCTGGAGCTGCTGCTCGGCCTCGATCACCCGCGGGTTGTCGATCCCCCACCGGTCGACGTAGTCGCCGAGGTTCACGCAGCCGTCGGTCGCGCCGAGGCTGCACCCCCGGAGGAACGCCCCGAAGTCGTCGAGGGTCGCGACCGCGATCGGCCGGTCCTCGTCCTGCAGCAGCCGGCCGAGCTCGACGCACGACGCGGCGACCGGCAGCTCGGGGTCCTCGCACTCCCGCACCGTCCGGGCGGCGAACGCCTGGCGGCGACGCTCGGTCGCCTGCTCGCACGCGTCGGCCCGGCCGAGCACGCAGGCCTGGTCGAGGTTCAGCAGCGCGAGGTCCGGCATGTTCCGGCCGTCGTACGCGGTGGCGAGCCGCATGCAGCCCGACGCCACGTCCTCGATCCGCCGGAGCCGCTCCCCGAGCGAGCCCGAGCCCTCGAGCTCGCACGCGTACTCGAGCAGTCCGAGCGCCAGCGCGTCCGGCGCCTCGGGGTTCAGGTCGAACCGCTGGGTCGCGATCTGGTTGCACGACGCGATGTCGGCGTCGTCGATGCACTTGCCGACCGGCGCCTTCAGCTCCGGCTGTTGGAGCGCGACCGCCTCGTAGCAGCCGCGGTGGACCCCGTTCGCGCAGGCGATGCCGAGCTGGCGCAGCGCCTCGGCCCCCGCGCCCTGGCGCGCCCCGAGCTCGGCCAGGATCTGGCGGCCCGAGGCGAGGCAGGTCTCCGGGACCCCGGGGTCACAGGTCGGGAGGGTCGGCGTGCCGCTCGGGAACTCGACCGCGACCACCTCGAGCCCGTCGGGAGTCGCGACCAGCAGGTGATCGCCGAGGCGATCGGACCACCCGCGGACCCGCGCCGCCGACCCGAACTCGCCCCGGGCCCACGCCACGGTGCCGGTGTGGACGCCGTCCGCCCGGATCACGACCCACGGCGCGTCCGACAGCGACCAGAACACGTCCGGCACCAGGGCCGGGGTCGACTCGGTGGCGGTGGACGCGGCCCAGGTGGCGATCCCCGGCGAGGACCCCGTCGGAGGACCCGCCGGCGTGAGGGTCCAGGCGTGCCCGGCCGCGTCGACCAGCGACAGGTCGCCGCGCGGGTCTTCGCTCCACAAGCCCGCCGGGCGGGCGAACCCGTCCGGGAACGCCACCACCCCGATCGGCTCGGCGTGAACCAGCGCGGACCGGCGCACCACCAGCACCGTCTCGGGTGCCGGCGGTGGCGGCGGGGGCGCCTTGCCCTTCGGCGCCGGCTTCGGCGCGGGCGGCGGAGTCTCGTCGCGGAACCGCAGCCGGACGCTCCGGCTCCCCCCGTCGGCGACCTGCCGCTCGGCGTCTGCCCCATTGGTGAACGCCACGTCGTCGACCGCGACCAGCACCCAACCGGGTTTCGCGCCCGCCGTCGCCAGCGGCGCAGGGAGGTCCGACGCCAACACCCACCGCCCAGTCGGGTCCACGTCGAACGGGACGGCGACTCCGGGCAGCGAAGCACCTGCGGCCGTGGCCGCGATCCACCAACCGAACACGAGGACTCCCGGGGGTGGCCGAGCGTAAGCCTCTCGACGACCCCGGCGCAAGCCGCTACCGAGCGCGCAGCTCGAGCTCGCGGCAGACCGGCTGGAGCGCGCCGTCGGTGACCACGATCCGCGCTCCGACGATCTCCACCGGATCGAACGTCCACCGGGTGACCACCCCGTCCACGTTCACGACGGTGATCGGGTCGGCCCGGACCGGGACCCAGCCGCCGCCGGTGTCGACCTCGAGCGTCGACCGGACGAACGACGGCGCGTCCGGCAGATCGATCGAGCCGATGTGGGCGACGACCTGCCCGACCACCGCCGGATCGCGCAGCTCGACCCCGAACCAGACGTCGGTCGCGTCGGGATCGCCGTACGGCAGGTCCGCGTACGCCCCGAACGACACGAGCCCGTCGTTCAGCCCGTCGAGCCCGAGCACGCCGTCGCCGATCGGCTCCCCGCGCAGCGCCAGATCCTCTTCCGGGCGGTCGACCCGGACGCCGCCGGTCCACACGTCGGACCAGAAGTCGGGCGGGATCCGGGTCGCGAGCACCTCGTCGTACCAATCGACCACCCCGAGGCTCGGCGGATCCATCCAGCCGCGCGGATCGAGCACCCGCGCCCCCGCCGTCAGCGGGACGTGGTTGCTCGGGAGCCACGGGACGCCGACCCGGAGCAGCCGGTCGGTCCGCCCCTCCACCTGGTGCCACCACTCGTGCAGCGGCCGCTCGAACAGCGGGGTCCCGAGGTTCGGTCGGAGCGGTCCGGTCGACGGGGCCGCCAGCGCCGACACCGTCGCGCCGCGGATCGTCGCCCCGGCCGGGGTCCACCCGATCGGCGGGGGAGCCGCGCCGGGCGGGGCCGGGAACCACAGGAACACGCTGTCGTACCGCGCGGGCGGGATCGCGCGCCGGACCGCCGGCGGCAGGTCGGCGAGCGACACGGTCCACCGGGTGGCGCCCGGCTCGTCCTCGACCGCGGCGAGCCCGCGCAGGCGCGCGTCGACCGACACGACCTCGGTCTCGAGCGCCACCGCCCCACCGGTCGCGCGGGACACGTACGCCGCGAGCGCCGCGTGGGCCTCGGTGATCGCGGTCCGGGTGGCCCGGCGGAGCTTGCCGTCCCGCCCGCCGTCGCCCGCGGCGCGCGACACCAGCACCACCCGGGTCCGGACGATCACCGGCGGCCCCGACGCAGGCACCGGGACCGGGGGCACCCGGCGTGGATCGCCGAGCTCGGTCGGCACCAGGAACGTGATCTTCGCCGCGACCCTCGTGGTCACCTCGACCACGCTGTCGGTGCGGCGGGCGGCGAGCCAGTCGATCACGCACCGATCGACCGCCTCGGTCTCCGACGACGCGACGACCTCGATCTCGTCGAACGTGCCGTCCGGTCGGGCCACGAACCGCAGGCGGAGCTCGATCCCGAGCTCGGGCACATCGTGGGCGGTCACGCACGCGTCGACCGGCGCGCCCCACGCCGGCAGGTCCTGGCGGAGGTGGCCCATCCCCTCCTCGCCCTCGGCCCCGTCGACCGCGTCGAGCTGGACCCCGGCCCGGTGGAACTGCGGCAGCTCGCCCTCGACCCGGGCCGGGCCGCGGAGCGGGACCCGGAACTTCAGCCCCCGGAGCGCCGAGGCGAGGCACGCGGCGTGCTCGGCGTCGAACCCGTCGGTCACGATCACCGCCGGGACGGTGCCGTCGTCCCCGACCCGCGCGACGAACCGGGCGGTGCCCTCGGCGTCCGGAGCCCGCCCGAGCGCCGCGAGCTGGCACGCCACGAGGTCGCGGGTCCGGTTGCGGACGGCGATCCGGACCTCCGGCGGGTACGGCGGCTCGCTCCGGTACACCGCGACAGGCGGCGCGCCCTGGCGGAGGAACGCGGCCTCCTCGCACGCGGACGGCAGGATCGGGCACCACC
>JBEBJW010000606.1:0-5129 GCA_040079715.1 Myxococcota bacterium
CGCTGCGTCCGACCGATGGCTCGACGCCGGCGACGGCTACCAGCTCGCCGTCCGCGACGAGCGGATCGTCGTCCGCGGCCCGAGGCACCAGGCGCTCGCGGCCGTCCCGAAGGCGGTGAGGCTGACCGAGACCTGGCGCACGGTGTCGGAGCTGGTCGAGTTCCTGGCGGTCCACCGCGCCGCGTGTCGCGACACCGTCGAGACCTGGATGCTCCGGTCGCTCGACGTGCCGGCCGCGGTGATCGCCGCCGTGTGGGCGGACCCCGACTGGCGGCGCGGGCTCGAGGACCTGGTGGTCGCCTGCGACGGGGTGGTCGGGATCCTCCGGGAGGTCGACGCGCGCGGGCTCGGCGCGGTGACCCTCGACGGCGACACCCGGTGGTCGACCGCCGCGACCGTGGCGATCCCCCACCCGATGCTCCTCGCGGACCTCGACGACTGGCGGGCGCTGCTGGTCGAGCTCGGAGCGACCCAGGACTGCCCGCAGCTGTTCCGCGAGACGTTCGTCGATCCCACGCCGGCGGGGGCCGCCGTCCGGACCTGTGCCGGCGGCACGTTCGACCGGTCGATCGAGGCGAACGAGGCCGCGCGCGCCCTCGGGTACCGGGTGTCCGGCGGGTGCGCGGTGTGTCGGGTGTGGGAGCGCGGGGGCCTGGTCGAGGCGCGGTACTTCGTCGGCGACGGCGACCCCGCCGAGCCGACCACCACCGGCGACCTCACGTGGGTCGACGCGAACCAGCGGGCGCTCGACCGATCCGCGGTGGGTCCGGTCGCGTTCTCCGAGGGGATGCGGATGGCGAGCGGGATCTTCGCGAAGCGGAGCCTGGCGGGAGGCGCCGGTGTCTGAGCACGCAGGCGACCGATCCGTCGGCGCCGGGGACCAGGATCCGCGCCGATCGGCACTCGAGACGGTCGCCGCCGCCGCCGCGCACGGGCTGGCCGACGCCCGCCACGCTGTGTCTGCAGACCCTGACGCTGTGGGAGCCGACCGAGCGGCGGGGGTGCGTGGAACGGGGGTCGCCGAAGGCGTGCGCCGCCGCGGCCGGGCGGGCTGGGACCCGTTCCCCCCGGCCCGTGGGTCGAGCGTTCGACGCGTGGAAGGGCGTCGGCTCCGACGCGACCCTGCTCGGAGCGGCCCCGTTCGGTCGGTTCGAGCGGGCGCGGGCCCGGAGGCTCGTCGATCCGCCGCAGTTCGAGGCCGTGTAGCCGCCCCGTCGATCCCGGACCCGCCGGGACCGCCGCCCGGACGCCGCACCGGATAGCGGGGTCGATGCTCGACGCGTTCCCCGATCAGACCAGCGTGTTCCCCGGCGCCACCGTCGTGCTCCGGATCGCCACCGACGCGCCCCGGTTCCGGATCGAGTTCTTCCGCCAGGGCGCCACCCTCGCCCGGATGGTGGCGGTCCCATGGATCGACGCCACCCCGTTCCGCGGCGAACCCCACCTCCCGAGCGACGACTGGGCCGCGGCCGGCACCTCGGCCGACGGCACCCGTCCGGTCGCGGGGTGGGCCGGCCTGCCGTTCCGGGTCCCCACCGACTGGGTCAGCGGCGTGTACGTCGCGATGTTCGTCGAGGGGAACGCCGACGGGACCGATCGCGCGCCGATCCCGGATCCGACGACCGCGGACGGTCGCTCGCACAAGCTGTTGCTGGTGGTTCGGAACCCGACGCCCGGCGTCGCGACCCAGCTCCTGTACAAGCTGCCGACGTTCACCTGGCAGGCGTACAACAACGCGGGCGGCGGCAGCGTGTACCAGGGGGTCGACGTGTCGCTCCGGCGACCGGGCGGCGGGACCGGCGGCACGCCGTGGGACACGTTCAACGACGATCCGTGGGATCGCCAGAGCCCGCGCCAGACGTTCGCCCACTGGGACGCGAAGGCGATCGCGTGGCTCGAAGGCCTCGGGTACCGGGTCGACTACTGCGCCGACCAGGACGTGCACGCAGCCGATGCGCTCGGCACGCTGGTCCGCTACGCGCTGGTCCTGAGCGTCGGGCACGACGAGTACTGGTCCGAGCCGATCCGGGCGACCCTCGAGGCGTACGTCGCAGCGGGCGGGAACCTCGCGTGCCTGTCCGGGAACGTGTGCTGGTGGCGCGCCGAGCTGTCCGGCGTCCGCCTCGCGGGCCAGCAGACGATCCGACACTGGTCGGAGCTCGGGCGTCCGGAGGACGCGCTGACCGGCGTGTCGTGGCGGAACGGCGGGGAGGACGACCAGGATCGGCCCGCGATCGGGTACGTGGTCCAGCACACCGACCGGTGGCCGTTCGAGGGGACCCGCCTGTCCGACGGCGACACGATCGGCGCCGCCGACGGGCTCGTCGGGTACGAGTGCGACGGCACCCCGTACGACAAGGACGGCGCGTTCCCGTTCGTCCCGCGGTTCGAGCCGGCGGACGCGACCCCGTACGGGCTCACGATCCTCGGGACGGCGGACCTCGCGTCGTTCGGCGTCCGCAACGGGAACGCCGGCGCGACGATGACCCTGTACAGTCGATCCGGCACGGTGTTCACCGCGGCCACCACCGACTGGGTCCGGGTCGCAGCCGCCGGCGACACCCGGGTCGGCACGATCACCCGGACCGTGGTCGACCGCCTCGGTGGGAACCCGAAGGGGTTCGCCGCGATCGGGCTGATCCCCGGGGCGGTCGCGTGCGACGGGTTCTTCACCCCCGACGACGGCTACCGGCACGTGATCGTCGGCGACGTGTCCGGCGCGGTCACCGAGCAGTTCTTCCACCCGGTCCACGGCATCGGCCAGGTGCGGATCGCCAGCTTCCCGGGGCTGTGCGACGTGGCCGGGTTCTGGTCGGCCGACGACGGGTACCGCCACGCGCTGGTGGTCACCGCGTCCGGCGAGGTGTGGGAGGTGTACTTCCACCCGCGGCACGGCATCGGCCAGGTGCGGATCGCGGTCGTCCCAGGGGCCGTGCGGGTCGCGGGGTTCTACAGTGCGGACGACGGGTACCGCCACGCGCTGGTGTCGACCACGTCCGGCGCGGTGCGCGAGGTGTTCTTCTCGCCGCGGACCGGGATCGGCGAGGCCGCGCTCGGCACGTTCCCCGGCCTCGTCGACCTCGGGGGGTTCTACACCGCCGACGACGGGCACCGGCACGCGATCGTGGCCCAGCGCGATGGGACGATCACCGAGGTGTTCTACCACCCGCGCACCGGGATCGGGCAGGCGCGGATCGGCGTGGTGCCCGGGGTCAGCCGGCTGTCCGGCTACGCCGCCGACGACGACGCGCACTTCAGCCGGCGGGTGGTGGTCGCGACGGCCGATCAGCTCCACGAGCTGCGGTTCTCCCCCCGGGCCGGAATCGTCCGGGCGGCGCTGTACCGGACCGAGGCCCGGGACGTCGGCGGGTGGTACACGACCGACGACGGACGCCGGCACGTCGCGGTGCTCGATCCGTCCGGCCGGGTCCACGAGCTGTTCTTCCGACCGTGACGATCCGGGCCCCACCCGGCTGTGACCCGGCTGCAACTCCCACCCCGTCGGCGTCGGCTAGTCGATCGACGGAGGTCGCGTGCGCCTGCGCGCCGTGCTCGACCGATCGATCGCCGAAGGGGTCCTGTTCGCCGGGATGGTCGGCCTCGGGGAGTTCTGGTTCGCCGCCGACGCGATCCGGCTCGGCGCGACCCCGCTCGCGCTGGCCGCTCTGGTCACCGTGCCCCCGCTGGTCGGCGCGCTCGGCGCGATCGCGATGCTCCGCGGGCTCCGGTGCGCCACCCACCGACGGCCGTGGGTGGTGGCGGCCGCGCTCGGTCAGGCGGCGGTGCTGGCGGGGCTCGCGATCGCGACCGGGCTCGGGTGGACCACCCCGACCGGCCTCGTCGTCGCGGCGTCGGTCCACGCCGGGTTCGGGCAGGCGGGCGGCACCGGCTGGGCGTCGTGGTTCGGCGAGCTCGTGCCGGCGAGGCTCCGCGGCCGGTGGTTCGGGTGCCGCAACCGGTGGGTGTCGGCGGCGACGTTCCTCACGATCGTGGTCGGCGGGCTGTTCCTGCACGCGGTCGAGCCGGTCGGCGGCGCGTCGACCGGCATCGGGTTCGCGCTGGCGTACGCGGCGGCGGCGGGCCTGCGCGCGATCGGCGCCCGGCTGTTGGCCACCACCTGGGAGCCGCGGTTCGAGGCGCCGGCCCCGGTCGATCACGCGGTGGCGATGCTGACCGCTCCGGACGGGCGCGCGGCGCGCGGCGTGGTCGGGGCCGGGGCGGCGATCCTGCTGGCCGTGTGCATCGCCACGCCGTTCTTCTCCGCCCACATGCTCGACACGCTCGGGTTCTCGTACCTGACGTTCCTCGGCGCCCAGGCGGTGATGGTCGCGACCAAGGTGTTCGCCCTCGGGCCGTGGGGTCGGTTCGTCGACCGGGTCGGGCCGATCAAGGCGTTCCGGTGGTCGGCGGCCCTGGTCGCGCTGGTCCCGGTGCCGTGGGTGGTCGCCGATCGCGCGTCGATCGTGTACCTCGCCCAGGCGCTGTCCGGCGTCGCGTGGGCCGGCCAGGAGGTGTCGCTGCTCGCGCTGACGCTCGGGGCGGTCGGACCGCGCCGGCGGGCGGTGCTCCTCGCGACCCAGAGCCTGGCGAACGGGGTCGCTCAGGTCGGCGGAGGGCTGCTCGGGACCGCAGTCGCCGAGGCCGCGGGCGGGCACCCGGCCAGCTTCGCCGCGAGCGCGTTCGCCCGGATGGTGGTGGCGGTGGTGAGCGAGCACCCGAAGGCGGTCGGGTCCACCGAGGGGATGGCCCGCTCGAGGGCGACGAGCCCCTTCTGGGACGCGTGGGTCGCCCTGGGCCAGCCGAGCGTGGCCGAGGCCCGTGCGGCGGTCCAGCGGCGCGATTTGGAGGCGCTGGGGACCGTGATGGAGCGGTCCACCTTCGCGATGCACGGGACGATGCACGGGTCCACCCCTCCCCTGCTCTACTGGCAGCCCCAGACGGTGGCGGCGCTGCACGAGGTGTTCCGGCTCCGCGCCGCGGGCGTGTCCGCCTGGGCCACGATGGACGCCGGGCCGCAGGTGAAGGTGCTGTGCGGGCCCGAGTCGGTGGACGACGTGCTGGACGCGCTGGTCCCCCACGTGCTGCGGGTCGACGTCCACGGACCCGGAGGTCCGGCGCGGGTGGTCGGA
>JBEBJW010000607.1:0-5128 GCA_040079715.1 Myxococcota bacterium
GTCCCCACGCCGGAGGGCCGCTCGGGGAGGGCCAGCTCGACGGTTGCACGCTGACCTGTCCGTGGCACGGGTGGAGCTACGACCTCGAGACCGGCAAGAGCCTGGTGTCCGACAACGTGTTCCTCGTCGGGCACCCGGTCGAGGTCGTCGACGGGATGGTCACGCTGATCCGGTCGTAGGGCCTCGGTTTGCCCCTCCGGATTCGGCAAACAACGCTCTGGTGAACGGTCGCGTCGGGGCCGAGCGGTACCACCCATCCTGTGGACCACCCGGAGCTCCGGCGTACCCCGACCGGTGTCCGCTCCTCCGAGGGTGGGGTCGATGATTGACACTCAGGTCCGGGCCGGGTCCGTGCCTCCGCGCGGACGTTCCGGGTCGCACGAATGAGTGGCGGCCGGAATCGTCCAGGATCGACCGGCGTCGTGGTCGAACGTCCCGGCCCGGCGACGTTCTGGGTCCTGCGTCCCCGCGCTGGTCACGGTACGCTGGAGGCCACCGTCCGAGCCGACGGCGACCCGTGTTCCACCGTTGGAATCCGGTATACTTCGGTCAGCCGCCCTCCCGACCGGACGGAGATCCGTCGATCGGCGAGCCCGGCTGGCCGGCGAGGCGAGCGACGTGCCAGGATCGAGGGGACCACCGCCCGACGTGACACCCGACTCGGACGAGCGTCCCGAGCGGTTGGTCGACGCGCTGGCGGAGATCGCCCGCCTCCGGCGCCGGCTCGAGGAGCACGAGCGAGCGGGATCGCCGGATCCGGTGGTGACCGTCGACGCGACCGGCACCGTCAGCGCGTTCGGCGCGTGGGCGTGGTCTCCCGCGCCGATCGTCGGCAAGCCGTTCGCGCGGGCGTTCGAGTCTGCGTCGGCCGAGGTGATCGCCGGGATGGCGGAGCGCGCCTGGTTCGGCGTCGCCGAGCAGCGGTTCGTCCTCGCGTCGGGCCGGGTGGTGTCGCTCGCGGTCAAGGCGGTGGGCGACGGCTGGCAGATCGCGGTCCGCGACGTGACCGCGCGGCAGCTCGTCGATCGGGCGTCGGAGCAGCGACGACGGATGCGGGCGCTGTCCGAGCTGGCAGGCTCGCTCGCCCGTGAGCTGACCGATCCGATGTCGATCGTCCAGGGGCGGCTCGAGCTGCTGCTCGACCTCGGCGTGTCGGACCCGGAGGTGGTCCGCCGGCACCTCCAGGTGGCGCTCGACCACGCCCGGCGGGTGACGGCGACCCTCCAGAACCTGCGGCTGGTGGGGCGGACCGCCGAGCCGAGCGCGGAGCCGATCCGCCTCGACGACGCGGTGCGCGAGGCGCTCGACCTGGTCGGACCCCGGAAGGGCCAGGTGATCAAGGCGATCGAGCCCCATGACCTGGCGATCGGCGGCGACGCCGCGCTGACCGGGCGGGTGTTGGCGTCGCTGCTGCGCCAGTCGCTCGAGGCGCTCGGGCGCGGCAACGTGTACCTGCGGGCCCGGCGGACCCGGTCCCAGGTGCTGATCCGGATCGGGCCGGCGGGCAAGGTCGGGCCGCCGCGCGGGGATCCGCGGATCGATCCGCTCGGCGACGGAGAGCTGGCCCTCGATCGGACCCTGCTCGCCAGCGTCGGCGGGGAGCTCGTCGCCCACCGGGACGGCACGGTGGTCCAGTTCGAGGTGCTGCTGCCGACCCCACCGACCCACCGCACCCGCCGTCGGCCGGTCCACGGGCGGATCGCGGTGGTCGGCACCACGCTGTCGGTCGCGATCCCCGCCCTGTTGGATCGCGACGGGTACGAGTTCGTGACCGCGCGGACCGCCGACGAGGCCCTGGTGGTGTCGATCGGCGTCGACACGGTGATCGCCGAGCTCCTGCTCGACGGCGGCGTGAGCGGCCTGAGCCTGGCGGAGATGATCGCGAACCGTCGATCCGAGCCGCTTCCGAGGCTGATCATCGTGTCGGACGGGCCGCTGCCGGCGCTCCCACCGCCGCTGGTGCCGCTGCGGTGGCCGGTGGGGCGGGCGGAGCTGCTCGAGGTGCTCGGGCACCGGGTCCGCCGGTGAGCCGGTCGGGGCGGCGTGACACCGCGCGAGCCGCGCGTTAGCTCCCGCGGGTCTGCGCCCATCTCCGGGCGCGCGTCATCTTCCGAGGCATCCGATGGCCCGTCGTTGCGTCCTGACCGGCAAGCGTCCGAACATCGCCCACAAGGTCTCCCACTCGAACGTGAAGACCAAGCGTCGGCAGCTCCCGAACCTGCAGGCGAAGCGCCTGTGGTGGGAGGCCGAGGGTCGGTTCGTCCGGCTCCGGGTGTCGACCGCCGCCCTCCGCACGATCGCGAAGAAGGGCCTGGCCGCGTTCGCCGACGAAGTCGGGCTCGACCTCCACAAGTTCTAGGTCGTCGCGGTCCCGGCCGTCGCTCGGACCTCCACCTCTCGCGCAGGGGCGATCCTCGCGAGCACGGCGGAGGGCGATCCTGCGTCGGCTCGAGCTCCGATCGACTCCCCGCAGGTCGAGCGGGAGTCACAGGGATCGCGGCGCGCCAGTGAGGCCGCGCCAGTGAGGCCGCGACAGCGGCTCGGGTGGACGAAGACGCGTCAGACCTGGAAATCGATCTCGACGGTCCCACGCTCCCGCTTCTCGTCGTCCTCACGGCGATCCTCGTTCGGAGGAGGGATCCGCGGGGGTTCGATGTGGAGCGGGACCCGCTCGCGCTGTCGGGCACGCTCCCGTTCCGACCGAATCCTGTCGATGATGTACGCATCGAGCACGGGGGCCTCCCGGTGGTGGGGTGTCCGTGACTAGACCTTAGCACCGGCGCCGCCGTACACAAGCCCCATCAGCGGTCGGAGGGGCCCCCCCGAACGGGGGGTGGTCGGAGTCGGACCGCGTGTTTCACGAGGGTGTCGTACAGCACCCGGGTGGCGTCGAGGCCGAAATCTCCGAGCGCGGCGCGGTGCGCGTCGAGGGTGCGGGTGTCGCCGCGGGCGATCGGCCCGGTCAGCGCGTCCGCCGGTCCGTGGACCGCGTTCCGGATCGACTGGAGGGCGAGGGGGGCCAGCAGCCCGACGGCGCGGTCGCGGTCGACGCCGGCGGCGGCGAGGACCTCGGCGGCCTCGGCCAGGAGCACCGTCGCGAAGTTCCCCGCCATCACCGCCGCTGCGTGGTACAGCCTCCGATCGCCGGGGACCTCGAACGGTTCGAGGCCGAGATCCCGCGCCAGCGCCTCGGCGATCGCCCGGGCGCGCGGATCGCCAGCGACTGCGGCCGGGACGCCCGCCAGGTCCGGCACGGCGATCTCCGGTCCGGGGAACGTCATCAGGGGGTGGAGGCTGCCGGCGTGCGGGTGTCCGGCGAGCGGATCGAGCCCGAGCGCGCCCGAGGTGTGCAACACGGGCAGCTCGGCCGGGATCCCCCGGGCGACCTCGGCCACCGCGGCGTCCGGGACCGTGAGCAGCACCGCGTCGACCTCGAGCGGAGACGGGTCTCCGTGGGCCCTGAGCGCCACTGCGTGCCCCGCGGCCGACAGCAGCGGGGCCAAGGTCCGCCCGAGCCGTCCCCGTCCGACGATCGCGATTCGCATCCGCCGAAGATAGACACGCAACATCGGGCGGACCAGGGCGTCGCCCGTCGGAGGATCCGATGTCGCTCGTCACCACCGAGGTGGACGGCCCGATCGCGGTGCTGACCCTGAACCGGCCGGAGCGGCGGAACGCGCTGTCCGGCGCGGCGGTCGAGGCCCTGCTCGACGCGCTGGCCGCGATCGATCGGGACCCGGCGGTGCGGGCGGCGGTGCTGACCGGCGCCGGCACCCACTTCTGCGCCGGCGGTGACCTCCAGGACGGCCTGTCGGGCGACGGGGGCCTGCTCGCCGGCCACCGCGGGCGCGGGCGGTTCGCAGACCTGCTGCGGGCGCTGCGGGCCCACCGGGTGCCAGTGATCGCCGCGGTGAACGGCGACGCGCTCGGGGGCGGGTGCGGGCTCGCCGCGGGGTGCGATCTGGTGGTCGCCGACCGCGCCGCCCGGTTCGGGACGCCGGAGATCAAGCTCGGGCTGTTCCCATGGATCATCCTCGCGGCGCTCCAGCGCGACGTTCCGCGCAAGGCGCTGCTCGAGGCGGTGCTGACCGGCGATCGGTGGACCGCCGATCGGGCGCGCGAGCTCGGCCTGGTCAACCAGATCGCCGAGCCCGGGACGTCGGTGGCCACCGCCCGAGAGCTCGCCGGCCGGATCGCGGATCGGTCGCCGGCGATCGCGTCCATCGGAAAAGCCGCGTTCTACCGTGTGTCGGACCTCGCGTTCGACGACGCGCTCGCGTTCATGCACAGCCAGCTGTCGCTGAACCTGCTGACCGAGGACGCGATGGAGGGCGTCTCGGCGTTCGTCCAGGGCCGTGACCCGGTGTGGAAGGGGCGGTGACGCCCGACCTGCGCCGGGTGCTGGTCGCGTGTCGGGGGCCGCTCGCCCGCCGGCTGATCCGGGCGTACCGCGCGCGCGGGATCGAGACGGTGGCCGCGTTCGCCGACGCCGACGCCGAGGCGCCGTACGTCACCGAGGCCGACTACGACGCGTACCTCGGCGAGGGCCCGGCGGACCGGGCGTGGCGCGACACCGGGCGGCTGATCGCCGCGGCGATGGACGCTGGCTGCGACGGGATCCACGCCGGGACCGGGCCGAGCGCGTCCGCCCTCGGGCTCCACGCCGCCGCCGCCGCTGCGAACGTCACGGTGATCGGCCCAGAGCCGAACCGGGTGGCGGACACGCTCGACCGCGTGCGGCTGTTCGCCCGGGCGCGGGCGGTCGAGCTGCCGGTACCGCCGATCGAGGTCGTCGGCCCCGGCGAGGAGTGGATCGAGGTCGGGGCGCGGATCGGCGTCCCGCTGATCTCGGCGGCGGGTCGCGGCGGGTCGACGGGTTCGACGCGCTCGGCGCCGCGGTCGAGGCGGTGCGCGACACCGGCGACGGGCGCCTGGTGCTGATGCGCGCGGTGGGCACCGAGCGGTCGCTCGAGGTGGTGGTGGTCGGGGACCGCGCCGGGGTCGTGCCGCTCGGCGCGGTCGCCGTCGACGACGGGGTGTCGACGCACCCCGCCGGGCCATCCCCCGCGATCGACGCCCTGATCGCCCCGTCGGTCCGGCTGGCGACCGAGCTCGGGCTGGTCGGGGT
>JBEBJW010000608.1:0-5127 GCA_040079715.1 Myxococcota bacterium
GCCGGCGCCGGTGCGGGCTCGGTCGGCGCACCCTCGGCCGGCGCGGGCTCGGTCGGCGCGGCGGCGGGCGCGGCCATGTCCGGCGGGAGGATGCTCGCCACGAACGTGGGCTTGCCGCCCTTGAGCTGGACCACGACCGCCGGCTTCTGGGCGTTGCGGTTCGCGTCGATCGTGATGTTGCCGGTGACGCCCTTGAAGTCCTTCGTCTCGGCGATCGCCTTCGCGAGGTCGGCGCCGCCGAGCGACGGGGCGCGCTTCATCGCCTCGGCCAGGACCTTCGTGGCGTCGTACCCGAGGGCGGCGAGGCCGTCCGGCACCGCGCCGAACTTGGTCTGGTAGGTGCTCACGAACGTCTGGACCTCGGGGCGCTGCTCCTCGGGGGCGTAGTGGTTGCTGTAGTACTGGCCCTCGATCGCGTCGCCGCCGATCTCCGCCAGCTTCGACGAGTCCCACCCATCGCCGCCGATCAGGGTCGCCTTGACCCCGAGGTTCTTCGCCTGGATCGCGATGTTCCCCACGTCGGTGTAGTACCCGGGGACGTAGATCGCGTCGGCCTTGGCGTCGCGGATCGACCCGAGCTGGGCCGAGAAGTCCTGGTCTCCGCTCGAGTACGCCTGCTCGGTGACCACGGTCCCGCCCATCGTGGTCAGGGCCTTGCCGAAGTCGTCCTTCAGGCCCTTCGAGTACGCCGAGCCCTGGTCGTACAGGATCGCGACATTCTTGACCTTGAGCTGCTCGACGGCGAACTTCGCGCCGACGTAGCCCTGGAACGCGTCGATGAAGCACACCCGGAACACCATGTCGCCGATCTCGGTGACCTTCGCGTTCGTCGACGACGGCGAGATCATCGGGACGCCGTACTGCTGGGCGACCCGGCCGCCCGCGAGCGACAGCGACGACGCCACCTCGCCGATCACCGCCACCACCTTGTCGTCGGTGATCAGGCGGGTGACGGCGGTGCCGGCCTCCTGGGTCTTGCCCTGGTCGTCGTACACCTGGACCGCGAGCTTCTTGCCGTTGATCCCGCCGGCCGCGTTGATCTCGTCGATCGCCAGCAGGACGCCGTTGTGGGTGGACTGGCCGAACGTGGCCTCGGACCCGGTCAACGAGCCGTACTCGCCGATCAGGATCGTGTCGGACGCGGGGGCAGGGGCCGGCTCCGCCTTGTCGGCGACCGCGGTGTCCGGCGACCCGGTGCACGCGACGCCCACGCTCAGCCCCACGGTGACGGCGCAGGTCCCGACGACGGACCACAGACGCTCGGACAACCCCATCTCGCCCTCCCGGCACGCCGCCACGGTCGACCCGCGATCTGCGGACGGTGCGAGGCCCCGGATACCGTGCGCGACCGACCCGTGTCAACCGGGATCTCGCCCGGTCGGGCCGCCCCCTCGGCGAGCGCCGGGACGCTCGGCGCACCGCGCGATCGCCGCGACGCTGCTTCGGGATCAGCGGCGACCCGAGCACGATCGCGCCCGGGCGCGTCGGGACCGGCGCTGCGGTCGCCGAGCCGGTCGTCCCCGCAGGCCCCTGGGCGTTCGGGTAGGGATCCGCCGGAGGTGGCGATGACCGACATCGCCGGTCCGGTCGCGTGAGGGTCGGAATCCTCGGCACCGGCTGGGGGCGCACCCACGTCGGGACGTTCCGGGCCGCCGGGTGCACGATCGCGGCGATCGTCGGGCGCGATCCGGCGCGGTCTGCCGCGATCGCCCGGGCCGAGGGGATCCCGGGGTCGACCCCGGACGCGCTCGAGGACGTCGGCCTGGTGGTTGTCGCGACTCCGATCGCCGATCACCCGGCCAGCGTCGCGGCGCACTGGGACCGGCCGGTGTTCTGCGAGAAGCCGCTGGTCGGACGGCCCCCGGAGCCGGGGTTCTCGGAGGCCGTGTCCCGCCGCCTCGTCGGGGTGAACTACGCGTTCCCGTTCCTGGACGCTGCCCGTCGGTTGGTCCGCCCGGCGGAGGCCGTTCGGGTGCGGGTCGAGGCGGGGATCGGCGGCGACTGGGCGCTGCGCGAGGTCGCGGTCCACCCGCTGTCGTGGGTCCAGCACGCGTTCGGCCGGCTGTCGCGCGACGGAGACGGGCTGGTGGTCGCCGGCGTGGTCCCGGTGTCGCTCGACGTGAGACCCCGGGCGGACGGGATCGTCGTCGCGATCGACCTCCTCCCGCACGGGTCGCTCCGCGGGGTCCTCACGGACGGGCGGTGGCGGTTCACCGTCGACGGCGAGGAGGCCGGCGGATCGGACCCGTGGGGGGATGCCAACCGCGCGTCGGCGGCCGCGTTCGTCGACCGGGTGACCACCGGCAGGCAGGTCCCGGGTGCGTGCGACGCCGCGGCGGCGCTGGCGATCGATCGGATCCTGCCGGTCAGCCCACTTCGTACAGGTTGATGTACCGGTTGCCGAGGATCGAGATCCGGCCGAGCAGGATCGTCTTGTGCTCGTCGCCGACCTGCTTCGCGCCGACCTCGGTCAGCAGCGGGCGGCCGCGGTGGGCCGACAGGTTCATCATCCACCGGGCGAGGTAGAACGGGCCCGCGAGCTCCCACCCTTCGCCCGGTCGCTGGGTGTCGGGGTCGACCTGGGCCACCCCGGGCGCCACCCCGGCCGACAGGCGGTAGCCGGCCTTCGAGGTCGCCTTCTTCAGGTTGATCGCGGTCCGGACCGCGGTGGCCAGCGTGTCCTTCAGCTCTCCCGAGACCCAACAGACGAGCATCGACCCGTCGGACTGCTCCCACACCTCGCCGCCGGCCTCGCCGACGATCCCGGACCACTCCTGGGTCAACGCCGGCAGCGACGTCTTCGGCGTCGACAGGGTCCGGGGCGGCGGGAACGCCTCGCACGCGACGACCACCACCGCGGAGGGCTCGAGCGCGCCCTCCTTCTTCTTGTCGGCCTTGCCCTTGTCGCTCTCCATCACGTCGCGGACGTACGCGGCGAGATCGTTGTTCGTGGCGCGGTGGCCCTCGCGGACCATCAGCACTCCGAGCTCCTCGAGCAGGTCGGTCGCGCTCTGGAACCGGTCCTCCCGCCGGGGGGCGAGCGCCTTGAGCAGCACCGCCTCGAGGTCCTCCGAGATCTCGGGTCGGAACCCGCGCGGGGACGGGACCTCGGCCCGGCGGACCCGCGCGACGGTCTCTTCCCGGGTCTTGGCCTTGAACAGGCGGCGACCGGTCAGCAGCTCGAACAGCACGATCCCGAGCGAGAAGATGTCCGACCGGCCGTCGAGCGGCTTGCCGTCCACCTGCTCGGGGCTCATGTACGCGTACTTGCCGCGGATCACGTCGTGGAGCGACCGGGCCTGGAACGCCGCCCGGCTGATCCCGAAGTCGGTGATCTTGACCTCACCGGCGTACGACACGAGCACGTTCTGCGGACTGATGTCACAGTGGACGATGTGCAGCGCCTGCCCGTCGTCGTCGGTCCGGGCGTGGGCGAACGCGAGCGCCTTGAGCACCTCGCAGGTGATGAACAGCGCGAGGGACAGCGAGAACGGGCCCTTGTTCTTCGCCCGCGACACGAGGCGCGACAGGTCCTGGCCGTGGACGTACTCGAGGGCCATGTAGTACTGGCCGTTGACCTCACCGAGCTCGAACACCTGCACGATGTTGACGTGCAGGAGCTGGACCGCGATCTTCGCCTCGTCGATGAACAGGTTGATGAACTCGTCGTCCTTCGCGAGCGACGGGAGCACCTTCTTGATCACGAGGATCTTCTCGAACCCCGCGAGGCCGTACGCGCGGGCGCGGAACACCTCGGCCATGCCGCCGGTGGCGATCTTCTCGAGCAGGTGGTAGTCGCCGAACTGCTGCGGGCCTTCGGACACGTCCGCTCCGGGTGGTCCGCATCCTATCGCACGCCGAGCCGGGCACGTCCGGTCGGGGTACGAGATGGGGAGGACGGCGCCGCGTGGGCTCGCTCGACGAACTGATCGCGATCGTGGACCGGCTGCGCGGGGCGGACGGTTGCCCCTGGGATCGCGCGCAGACGTTCGCCACCCTCCGGCCGTACGTGCTCGAGGAGGCGTACGAACTCGCCGAGGCGATCGACCGGGACGACCCGGACGCGCTCCGCAAGGAGCTCGGCGACGTGCTGTTCCAGGTGGCGTTGCTGTCGCGGATCGCGTCCGAGGCTGGGCTGTTCGGGATCGACGACGTGGCGCGCGGGATCGCCGACAAGATGATCCGCCGCCACCCCCACGTGTTCGACCCGACCCACGCGCGGAGCGCGGCCGACCAGGGCATCGCCGCGTGGGAGGCCCGCAAGGCGAAGGAGCGGGCCGGGACGGCCGAGTCGTCGGCGCTCGACGGGGTCCCGGACGCGCTGCCGGCGCTGCTCAGGGCCCATCGGGTCAGCGAGAAGGCGTCGACCGTCGGGTTCGACTGGCCGGACACGGCGTCGGTCCGGGCGAAGGTGACCGAGGAGCTCTCCGAACTGGACGAGGCGATCGCGAGCGGAGACCCGGACGCGATCGGCGAGGAGCTCGGCGACCTGCTGTTCGCGCTGGTCAACCTCGGCCGCCACTTGCCGGTCGGGGCGGAGGACGCGCTGCGGACCGCCACCCGGAAGTTCGAGGGGCGGTTCCGTCGGGTCGAGGATCGGCTCCGGGCGGAGGGTCGGTCGGTGCACGACGCCGGTCTCGACGCGCTCGAGGCGCACTGGCAGGCCGCGAAGCGGGAGGTCTGACGTGTGGTGGCTCCTCGTCCTGCTGTTCACCGTGGTGCCGGCGCTCGAGCTGTACCTCCTGCTGCAGATCGGCAGCTGGATCGGCCCCACGCCGACGTTCCTGATGCTGCTCGTCACCGGGGTCGCCGGGGCGTGGCTGGCGAAGCGGGAGGGATTCGCGCTCCTCGGCCAGCTCTCGGCCGAGCTCCAGCGCGGGTTGCCGCCGGGCGACCGGGTGGTCGAGGGGGTGCTGGTGCTGGTCGGCGGCCTGCTGCTGATCACGCCCGGCGTGCTGACCGACGTGGCAGGGGTGCTGCTGATCGTGCGGCCGACCCGGCGGTGGCTCGCGCCGCGGCTGATGCGCGGGCTGTCGGGGCGGTTCTCGGCCCCCGAGGTCGAGGAGGGTCCGGGGGACGGCGTGAAGTACCGGACGGACGAGCCGCCGAGGGTCGAGCGCGCCCCCC
>JBEBJW010000609.1:0-5123 GCA_040079715.1 Myxococcota bacterium
GAGGAGCCCGTCTCCGTCGACGTCCACCGTCCGACGCAGCCCGTAGGTCGCCTGGATCCGGTCCTCCGGCTGGGGGTCGGTCACCCCGTCGTCCCACACGATCACGGTGGACGAGTCTTCCAGCGGACCGCTGAGCCCCTCGAGCGTGTGCGGGTCCTCGTCGGCGAACAGATCCTCCCACCAATGCGACGTCACACCGTCCGCCAGGTGGTCCACCCGCTGCCAAGCGGCCGCGAGGGTCGACTCGACCGCGTCTGGCAAGGTGTCGCCGCTCACGTCGAGCAGCGCCAGATCGAGCGTGGTGTCTCCCTGGCCCACGCCGTTGGTGATCGTCCCGGAGGACGACAGGAACGGGGGCGCGTCCGCCTCGATCTCGAACCCGTCGTCGAGCGTGGTGTAGTCGAACGACGCCACCCGCTGGGTTCCGCCGTCGGTGCCGTCGCCGCGCACCTCGGTGACGTCGATCCACTGGACGGCGTCGTCCGCCCCGTCGTAGGTCAGATCGTACCGGAGGAGCGGCGACTCCGCCCGATCCCACGCCGACCGGATCTCGACCGACCGCAGACGCTGGTCGACGGTCTCGACCACTCCCTGGTCGGCCCGGACGAACGCGTGCGCCGTCGCGCTGTAGGTGAACGTGACCGCCAGGAAGTGCTCGTCGCCCGGCGGCGCCACCCCGGAGGGCCCGACGCCGCCGTACTCGACCCGGTCCAGCCGCTCGCCGGACCACAGGTAGTCGACCCGATCGCCGGTGGTGTCGGCCTGGGACGTGGCGTGCCAGTGCCACGGCTCGGCGCCGAGCGCGTCCCAGTCCACGTCGTCCCGCGGGTCGAGGGTCCAGGTGACGAGCCCGGACCGGACGGTGAACCGCCGGGCGACGGGATCGTACGCGGCGACCACCGCGCCCGGCGTGTCGGACACCCACCGCCAGGCGTCACCGTCCGGGACGAGCAGCCCGTCGAGGCCCCCGGACACGATCAGCGCGCCGGGGACGTCGACGTACCCGGCCGCGGCGGGGCCGGTGGGCGCGCGGACGTCGAGGCCGGCCTGGACCGCGAACCCCCGCCCGACCCACCCGTAGCCGCCGCTCGAGCTGTACGACACCGACACCGCGGGCATCAGGCGCGCGGTCGGCAGCGCCAGCGGCAGCGACCAGGTCGCGTCTCCGGTGGACGACGCGGTCGCCGCGAACGAGGCCGCGACGGCCCCGCGGGTGGCCCGGCCGTGCAGCTCGAGCGAGCTCGGCGTCCTCCCGTCCCCGGTGAACGACAGGTTCAGGAAGTCGCCGGTGGTCTCGGTCTGCCCGAGCGCCACCTGCGCGCACACCACGACCCACGCTGCGCCGAACGCAGCAGCCCCACCGAGCATGCTCCCCCCACACCACAGGCCAAAAGCGTCACTCGGTCGGGCGGCACGCGCAACGGTCTCGGCCGAGAAACCTTCCCCTCCGGCAACTCTCGGCCCGTAGGTTCGCCCCGCGACCGGATCCAGACCTGGTGCGGCCACCCACCGATCCGACGATCCCCGATCCACCACGCGATCCCGGATCAGTCTGCGCCCGGTCCGAAAGCGGACGCTGGCCAGACGCGAGGTATCGCAGCGCGCCTACTGCGCGACCCACCCGTCGTCCGCCCACCGGTACGTGGTGTCGCCGACGACCCGGGTCGGCGCCGGATGGAACGTCCACCGCTCGTCGATCGTGCCGTTCCGGTCGAGGTCGACCGTCAGGCCCGTCGCCAGCACCCCCGCGCCCTCCTTGACCAGATCGATCCGGAACGGGCTGCCGGGCGCCACGTCCTGCTCGACCGCGCCCTGCATCGGGTGCTCGACGTACCGGAACGCGACCTCGTCGACCGGCCGCATCGGCGGCGGCGCCGGCAGCGGCGCGTGCGGGACCGGGACCACCGGCGCCGGATCCGCCGCGATCGCGGCGCGCGGCGCGCTCGGATCCTCCGCGAGATCCTGCAGCAGGTGCGCCCGCCACACCGAGTAGAACCCCCCGAGGACCACCGGCATCGCGGCCGCGACCCCGAGCATCACCATCAGCGACATCAGCGTGGACGAGCGGTCGGCCATGCCCGAACCTACCCGGAGCGGGGCCCCGCGGTCTACCTCCCTGCCGCGCGTCGGATAGACTGCCCGACTTCCCGACCGAGACCCGGAGGACCGATGCGTACCCTGCCGCTGTGGCTGCTCGCCGCTTGTGCGACCGAGCCCGCGTTCGACCCGAACCAATGCTTCTCGGAGCTCGCGACCGCGCTGTCGACCGACGCGATGGACGGGCGCGGGATCGGCACCCCGGGCCTCGACGCCGCCGCCACCCTGATCGAGCAGCGGTTCACCGACGCCGGTCTCGGCGACGTGGGCGTCGGGTACCGCCAGCCGTTCACCGCGGTCACCGGGGTCGCGCTCGGCGACGAGAACACCCTGGCCGACCAGGGCGCCCCGCTGGCCCTCGGCGCCGACTTCACCCCGCTCGGGTTCACCACCGACGGGATGTTCTCCGGCGACGTCGTGTTCGTGGGGTACGGGATCGTCGCGCCGGAGCTCGGGTACGACGACTACGCCGGGATCGACGTGAAGGATCGGGTGGTCCTCGCCCTCCGGTACGAGCCCGGCGAGACCGATCCCAGCAGCCCGTTCGACGGGAAGAAGGCGAGCCGGTACTCGGACCTCCGGTACAAGGCGATGAAGGCCCGGGAGGCCGGCGCGGCGGCGCTGATCCTGGTCGCCCCGGCGCGCGAGGCGGACGAGCCGGACAAGCTCCCGCCGTTGACCCGCGGCGGCCCGACGTCCCGGGCCGGGCTCCCGGTGCTCCAGGTCACCCGGGCGGTCGCCGACCGGTGGCTCGCGTCGTCCGGGCGCACGGTGGCGACGGCGGCGGCGGCGACGGCCCCGGCGTCGATCCACCTGCCGAGCCTGTCGGTGACCGGCAACGCCGACGTGCGGGCGACCGAGGCCGAGGCCCGCAACGTGGTGGCGCTGATCCCCGGCGCGGGCGCCCTCGCCGGCGAGACCGTGGTGCTCGGCGCGCACTACGACCACCTCGGGCACGGCGGGGAGGGGGCGATGGACCCCGACTCGACCGCGATCCACAACGGCGCCGACGACAACGCGTCCGGCACCGCGGCGATGGTCTGCGCGATGACCGCGCTCGCGAAGTCCACCGCGCCGTCGCGCCGGTCGATCCTCGGGATCGCGTTCTCGGCCGAGGAGATCGGGCTCGGTGGGTCGCAGCACTACGTCGACCACCCGCTCCGCCCGCTCGAAGACACCGTGGCGATGGTCAACCTCGACATGGTCGGCCGGGTGGTCGACGACAAGCTCGCCGCGCTCGGCGCCGACACCGCCCCCGAGTGGGACGAGCTGCTGGCCGCGTCGTCCGCCCCGGTCGGGCTGAAGGTCGACGGGAGCGGCGACGGGTACGGGCCGTCCGACCAGACGAGCTTCTTCGAGCACCAGGTGCCGGTCGTGCACCTGTTCTCCGGGGCCCACGCCGACTACCACACCGCCACCGACGACGCCGACAAGCTGAACCTCGCCGGCGGCGGCAAGGTCACCGCGATGGTCGCCGACCTCGTGGATCGGGTGGCGACCCGCGAGCAGCGCCCGACCTACGTCCGGTCGGACACCGGCCCGCGGAACACCGGCGACTCGCGCGGCTACGGGGCGTACCTCGGGACGGTCCCGGACTTCACCGCGATGAACCAGGAGTCCGGCGGGGTCAAGCTCCAGGACGTCCGCGACGGCGGGCCGGCGGCGCGGGCCGGGGTCAAGGCCGGCGACGTGCTGGTCGGGCTCGCGGGCGCCGAGGTCCAGAACCTGTACGACATGTCGTTCCTGCTCCAGGACCACAAGCCCGGCGAGACGGTCGAGGTCGTGGTCCTGCGCGACGGGCAGCGGGTCGCGCTCAAGGCGACCCTCGGGCGGCGCGGCGACACCGGCGGCTCGGCGGGCGCGTCGGCGACGAACCCGGTCGAGCACGTCGACACGTTCTCGGTCGGCGCGGATCCGGCGCCGCCTGGATCGTCGCAGGGCGACTGGGTCCCGATGGCCGGCAAGGCGGTGCCGGAGCTGATCCGGCCGGACGAGCGTCACTTCGCGGACCTGCGCCAGTTGACGTTCGGGGGCGAGAACGCCGAGGCGTACTGGGGCCCGGACGGCCACCACGTGATGTTCCAGCGGACCCCGGCCCCGGGCAAGAGCTGCGACGCCGAGTACACCCTCGACCTCGGCACGGGTGCGGTGACCCGGATCTCGTCCGGCAAGGGCCGCACGACCTGCGGGTACTACGCGTACCCGAACGGCGAGCGGTTCGTGTACGCGTCGACGATGGCCGGCGGCGGCGACGACAAGTGCCCGCCCGAGCCGGATCGGTCGCAGGGCTACGTCTGGCCGCTGTACGAGACCTACGATCTCGTGTGGCACACCCCGGGGTCCGAGCCGGTGCCGTTCCTGGCGTCGCCCGGGTACGACGCGGAGGCCACGGCGTGCATGAAGGACGGGCGGCTCGTGTTCACCTCGGTCCGCGACGGTGACCTCGAGCTGTACGTGGTCAACGCCGACGGCTCGGGCCTCGAGCGGATCACCACCACTCCGGGGTACGACGGCGGCGCGTTCTTCAACCCGGCGTGCACCGCGCTGATCTGGCGGGCGAGCCGGCCGGAAGGCAAGGACCTCGAGGACTACCAGGCGCTGCTCGCGCAGGACCTGGTGCGGCCGTCGTCGCTGGAGATCTTTTGGATGGACCTCGCGACCCGCAAGCCCGAGCAGCTCACCCACAACGGCCAGGCGAACTTCGCGCCGTACCCGCTGCCGGACGACTCGGGCGCGCTGTATTCGTCGAACGCCGGCGCCTCGCCGCGGGAGTTCGACATCTACCTCGCGAAGCGGGCGGGCGGGGAGCCCGAGCGGATCACCACCACCGACGGATTCGACGGGTTCCCGATGTTCAGCCCGGACGGCCGGTGGCTGGTGTTCGCCAGCAACCGCGCGACCCCGAAGGGCCAGAGCGACACGAACCTGTTCGTCGCCCGGTGGGTGCCGTAGCCCAGCCCAGCCCATGGTCGACCTCGTCGAAGCTGGACAATCCCCAGTAGATTCCCCCTCGCCCCCGCATCGGG
>JBEBJW010000610.1:0-5121 GCA_040079715.1 Myxococcota bacterium
GGTCAGCAGGCCCGCCCGCCCGTCGGCCAGCCGGTACGTCGCGGCGGACGACCCGATCCGCAGATCCGCCACCAGCGCGAGCTCGAGCCCAGGCCCGTGACAGCGGCCCTCGATCGCGGCGATCACCGGGCACGGCAGCCGCCCGAGCGTGTCGAACGCGCTGCGGACCCGGCTGACCAGCTCCTGGGCCCGGTGGGCGTCGCGGGACCGGATCATCGGTTCGAACGACTGATACAGCGGATCGGCGGGGTCCGCGTCGAGCCCGGCGCAGAAGTCGGAGCCCTCACCCGCCAGCACGACGTACCGGGGCGGGGCGTCCGCCAGCTTCAACCCGAGCTTCCGGATCGTGTCGAACATCGGACCGCGGAGCGCGTTGCCGTGGGACGGCCGGCGGAGCTGAATCAGCGCCACCTCGCCCTGGACCGACAGCTCGACCTCGTCCGCCATTCGCGCCTCCGCTCCGCGCGCCCGTATCTCGGACCGCGGCCGGAGACACGAACGCCCACGGCGCGAACGTCGCGACCGTGGGCGTGAGGTGCGGACGCCGCGGCGACGCCTGCAACCGAGACGACTAGTTGTCGTCCTCGTACTCGTCCTTGCTCTTCTCGGCGATCATCGCCTCGGTGGTCAGCAGGAGGCCCGACACCGACGCGGCGTTCTGGAGCGCGGTGACCGTGACCTTCGCGGGGTCGATGATCCCCATGTCGTACATGTCGCCCCACGTGTCGTCGGCCGCGTTCCAGCCCCAGGTCGCGGTCTTGTTCTCGCGGACCTTGTACACGATGATCGACGCGTCGACGCCGGCGTTGTGCGCGATCCCGCGGAGCGGCGCCTCGCACGCCTCGCGGATGATGTCGACGCCGAACCGCTCGTCACCGTTGGTGACGACGGAGTCGAGGGCGACCTGGGCGCGGATCAGCGCCACGCCGCCGCCGGGGACGATCCCCATCTCGGCCGCGGCGCGGGTCGCGTTGAGCGCGTCCTCGACCCGGGCCTTCTTCTCCTTCATCTCGATCTCGGTCGCCGCGCCGACCTGGATGACGGCCACGCCGCCGACCAGCTTCGCCAGGCGCTCCTGGAGCTTCGCCCGGTCGTAGTCGGAGGTGGTCTCCTCCATCTGGGCCCGGATCTGCTTGACCCGCGCGTTCAGCGTGGCCCGCGACCCGCCGCCGCCGACGATCGTGGTGTTGTCCTTGTCGACGATCACCCGCTCGGCCGATCCGAGCTTCTCGAGGGTGACGCTGTCGAGCTTCACACCGAGATCCTCGAACACCGGCTCGGCGCCGGTCAGCGTCGCGATGTCGCCGAGCATCGCCTTGCGGCGGTCGCCGAACCCGGGCGCCTTGACCGCGCAGGCCACGAGGGTCTTGCGCAGCGTGTTGACCACCAGGGTCGCGAGCGCGTCGGCCTCGACGTCCTCGGCCACGATCAGCAGCGGACGACCGCCCTCGGCCACCTTCTCCAGCAGCGGGAGGAGGTCCTTCATGCTGGAGATCTTCTTCTCGTGGACCAGGATGTACGGGTTCTCGAGCACCGCCTCCATCCGGTCCTGGTCGGTGACGAAGTACGGCGACAGGTAGCCGCGGTCGAACTGCATGCCCTCGACGACCTCGTAGGTCGTCTGCATGGCCTTGGCCTCTTCGACGGTGATCACGCCGTCCTTGCCGACCTTGTCCATGCAGTTCGCGATGATCGAGCCGATCTCCGCGTCGCCGTTCGCCGAGATCGACGCGACCTGCGCGATCTGGTTGTGCGAGTCGGCGGGGCGCGCCTGACCCTTCACGTGGTCCGACACGGCCTTGACCGCCTTGTCGATCCCGAACTTGATGTCCATCGGGTTCGCGCCGGCCGCGACGAGCTTGCTGCCCGCCTCGAAGATCGCCTGCGCGAGCACGGTGGCGGTGGTGGTGCCGTCACCGGCGACGTCGCTGGTCTTGGAGGCGACCTCCTTGACCATCTGCGCGCCCATGTTCTGGAACCGATCCTTGAGCTCGATCTCCTTCGCGACGGTCACGCCGTCCTTCGTCACCACGGGGGCGCCGAAGCTCTTCTGCAGCACGACGTTCCGACCCTTCGGACCGAGGGTGACCTTCACCGCGTTCGCCAGGGTGTTCACGCCGGCGAGGACGTCGGCGCGCGCCGTCTCCCGGAACTGGATGATCTTCGCAGTCATGAGGGGAATCCTCCGTCAGGGGGCGAGAATCGCGAGGATGTCGGACTCGCGCAGGATGATGTGATCGACGCCGTCGAGCTTGACCTCGTCTCCGGCGTACTTTCCGAACAGGATCCGGTCGCCCGGCTTCACGACCAGCGGGACGACCTCGCTCTTGTCCGTGAGCCGCCCGGTTCCGATCGCGACGACTTCGGCCTGCTGCGGCTTCTCTTTCGCGGTCTCGGGGATGAACAGCCCGCCGCTCGTCTTCTGCTCGCTCTCGAGCCGACGCACGAGCACGCGGTCATACAGGGGTCGGAACTTGACCATGTTCCACTCCAAGGGTTGAACGTGCGATAATCCGGGATGCCCCGCCGGTTGCGCAGCGAGGATCGGCGGCCGTTGTGGTAGCCACGGCACACGGAACGTCAAGGGGCAGGGGAGCGGCCGGCGATCGACCCGCGTCCGGTCGGGGTTCTCGCCGCGATCGCCCCCCTGGGATCCCGATGCCCCGCCTGCCGGGACCCTCCCCAGAACGCGGGTGCGCCGGGTCGCTTGACGGGGCGGGTCGGGTGCCTACCATACCCAGCGACGGGGCCGGTATCCGCCGGCTCGGACACATCGCATCGAACGGCTCGCTTCCAAGCCATCTTCGGGCGTCCGGAGGATCCATATGGGCAAGATCATCGGAATCGACCTCGGCACGACGAACTCGGTCGTCGCGGTCATGGAGGGCGACCAGCCGGTCGTCATCGTGAACGAGGAGGGTGCTCGCACCACCCCGTCGGTGGTCGGGTTCGGCAAGGACGGCGACCGGATGGTCGGGGTGGTCGCCCGTCGCCAGGCCGTCACCAACGCCGAGAACACCGTGTACTCGGTCAAGCGGCTGATCGGGCGGAAGTTCGACGAGTCGGCCGAGGAGGTCGCCCGCCTGCCGTACAAGGTCGTCCGCGCCCCGAACGGCGACTGCCGGATCCGGATCCAGGGCAAGGACCACTCGCCGCAGGAGATCTCGGCGATGGTGCTCCAGAAGCTGAAGCAGGCCGCCGAGCGGTACCTCGGCCAGCCGGTCAGCGACGCGGTGATCACCGTCCCGGCCTACTTCAACGACAGCCAGCGCCAGGCGACCAAGGACGCCGGCCGGATCGCCGGGCTCGAGGTCAAGCGGATCATCAACGAGCCCACCGCGGCCGCGCTCGCGTACGGGCTGAACAAGAAGAAGGACGAGGTCATCGCCGTGTACGACTTCGGCGGCGGCACGTTCGACATCTCGATCCTCGAGGTGGGCGACGACGTGGTCGAGGTCAAGGCCACCAACGGCGACACCCACCTCGGCGGCGACGACATCGACGATCTCCTCGTCAAGCACCTGATGGGCGAGTTCAAGAAGGACACCGGCATCGACCTCACCGGGCAGACGATCGTGCTGCAGCGGCTGAAGGAGGCGTCGGAGAAGGCGAAGATCGAGCTGTCGAGCGCGCAGTCGACCGAGGTCAACCTGCCGTTCCTCACCGCCGACGCCTCGGGGCCGAAGCACCTCCAGAAGACGCTGTCCCGCGCCGACTTCGAGCGGATGATCGACCCGATCGTCGAGCGGTCGCTCGAGCCGTGCCGCAAGTGCATCAAGGACTCCGGCATCAACCCGTCGCAGATCGACGAGGTCCTGCTGGTCGGCGGCTCGACCCGGATCCCGCTGGTCCAGAAGCGGGTCAAGGAGCTGTTCGGCAAGGAGCCGAACCGGTCGGTCAACCCGGACGAGGTGGTCGCGGTGGGCGCCGCGGTCCAGGCCGGCGTGCTCGGCGGTGACGTGACCAGCATGCTGCTGCTCGACGTGACCCCGCTGTCGCTCGGGATCGAGACCCTCGGCGGCGTGATGACCGTGATGATCCCGCGGAACACCACGATCCCGCACAGCAAGACCGAGATCTACTCGACCGCCGCCGACAACCAGACTGCGGTCGACGTGTACGTGTTCCAGGGCGAGCGCCAGATGGCGCGCGACAACAAGCTGATCGGCAACTTCCGCCTGACCGACATGCCCCCGGCCCCGCGCGGGATCCCCCAGATCGAGGTCACGTTCGACATCGACGCGAACGGGATCCTGTCGGTGGCGGCGAAGGACAAGGCCACCGGCCGCGCCCAGACGATCAAGATCGAGGCGAGTTCGGGCCTGTCCGAGTCGGACATCAGCAAGATGGTCGACGACGCGAAGAAGCACGAGGGCGAGGACAAGTCCAAGCGCGAGCTGATCGAGGCCCGCAACCAGCTCGACGCCCGGATCTACGACGTGGAGAAGATGCTGCGCGAGCACGGCGACAAGCTGCCCGCGGCCGAGAAGGCGACCCTCGAGGCCGAGCTGCAGAACGCCCGGACCGCGAAGGACAAGGACGACCCGGCGGTGGTCAAGTCCGCGCTCGACAAGCTCACCACCGCGTCGCACAAGCTCGCGCAGGTGATGTACGAGTCCGGCGGCGGCGCTCCGGGGGCCGGCGGCGGTCCGGCGGCCGGCGGTGACGGCGGCGGATCGGGCGGTGACGGGAAGGGTGGCTCGGGCGACGTGATCGACGCCGAGTACGAAGACGCGTAAACCTGGAGCCGCCACCCCCGTTCGTCGTGAGCGGGAGTCGCGGATCGCGCCCGCCTCCGTGTGCGTCGTGGCACGCACCGGAGGCGGGCCTCGCTGTGTGGGGTAGCCGGTGCCGCGTGACTACTACGAGATCCTCGAGGTCGGTCGGACCGCGACGGCCGAGGAGATCAAGAAGGCCTACAAGAAGGCGGCGAAGAAGTACCACCCCGACGTGAACCGGGAGCCGGGCGCCGAGGCCCTGTTCAAGGAGGCCACGGAGGCGTACGACGTGCTGTCCGACGACGAGAAGCGTCGGATCTACGACCAGTACGGCCACGACGGGCTCAAGGGTCGCGGGGTGGCGCCCGACTTCACCTCCGCGAACATGCAGGACATCTTCGAG
>JBEBJW010000611.1:0-5103 GCA_040079715.1 Myxococcota bacterium
GCTGGACCTCGTGGCCCGCTGGACGGTGGTGGCACCCCGCCCGACCGGGACCGCCCTGGCGCTCGCCGGACCGGAGGTCACGGTCGACGAGGTCCGGGTGAACGGCGTCCCGACCGGGACCGAGCGCGGCGACGACGGCGGGACGGTGCTCCAGCTCCTGGTCACGGGCGAGACGGCGATCGAGGTCCGCGGGTCGGTCGCCGGCGACCCCGCGACCGGGCTGTCGGTGCGCCTGCTGCCGGCCGGATCCGGGGTGATCGACCACCCGGAGGCGCTCGTGGCGACCGGCGCGGTGGCGATCGGGCCCGGGCGGTCGGTCGGGGCGCCGGCTTCGGTGACGTTCGCGCCGGCGCCGGCCCGCGGCGGCGACGGGACGCTGATCCTCGGGGAGGTCGGCCTCGGGGTGACCGTCGGCGAGGCGGACGTGGCGGTGCGCGGGCGGCTGCGGTGGCGGATCGCGCGCGGGTCGATCGAGCGGGTCTCGGCGACGATCCCGGGCGCGGGCGCGGACCTGACCGTCACCGGGCCGACCGTCGCGTCGTGGACCCGGAGCGGAGACACCGTCGACGTCGTGCTCCGCGCCCCCGAGCGGGGCCTCGTCGCGCTCGACGTGGGGTACTCGCTGCCGGCGCCGACCGGGGAGGTCGGGGCGGTGCCGATCCCGGCGATCACGCTGTCCGACACGTTCCGGACCACCGCGACCCTCCAGCTCGCCCGCGACGGCCAGCTCGACGTGGTGCCCGCGATCGCGAGCGCCACCCCCGTGGCCCCGGACGATCTGCCGCCGTGGGCCCGGGATCTGGTGGTCGGGGCGCCGACCGCGTCGCTGATCGGCGGGGGCGGCTCGCTCGCGGTGTACCACTTCACCCCGGCCGACAGCCCGCCGGCCGACAGCCTCCCGGCCGACAGGTCGCCCGCCATCAGTGCCCCGGCCGGCAGCGGGGCTGCACCCGTCGACGCGGGCCGGGTGCGGCGCCGCGCCCACTACGCGGTCCGGAACGACCGGGGGGCGACCCTCGGGGTGATCCCGCCGCCCGGGTTCCGTCCGATCGGGGTCCGGGTCGGGGGCGAGCCGGCCGAGCTCGCGCGCGACGGGGACACCTGGCTCGTCCCGCTCGAGAAGTCGGTCGAGACGGTCGAGGGCCTGCTGTCGTTCCCGGTCGAGGTGATCCTGCTCGGCGAGAGCCTCCCGGGCCAGGACGGCCGGTGGGCGCGGCGGGAGCGGCGGACCCTCGCGATGCCGACGGTCGACGCCGAGATCGCGGTCGCGCGGGCGACGGTCCACCTGCCGCCCGGGTACAGCCGGCGCGGGCCGCGCGGGGGCGACGCGGTCGACGCGTTCAGCGAAGGGCAGGGGATCACCTACGGGTTCGCGGTCGGCGACGTGCGGGCGGCCCAGGCGGACCAGCTGTTCCAGCAGGCGGTCGACGCGTGGATGGGCAACGCGTTCGACGAGACCGGGGCGATCCTCGACCAGCTCGAGCAGATGGGCGCCGACAACGAGGACATCGGCCGGCTCAAGGCGAACCTCGAGGTGCTCGACGCGAAGGAGCCCGACGCCGGCGCGTCCCAGACCCAGGACGCGGTCGAGCGGCGGGTGCTCGAGCAGGCCCGGGCCCGATCGACCGAGGACGAGCGCAAGCAGCAGGAGGAGGTCGAGCGGGCGGACCGGGCGTACGCGGAGGGGGACTACCGGGAGGCCGAGGAGGCGTACAAGAACGCGCTCGACCTCGGCGAGGACCTCGCGAAGCTCCGATCGAAGGAGGACGTGGCCCAGGAGTACGAGAACCGGGCGGTCCAGGAGAAGCTCGCCAAGTCGCAGGTCGTGTCGGCCCAGAAGTCGAAGAGCTCGTCCGACCAGTCGAACGCGGCGTTCGGGGGCGGGTCGACGGTCGACAACCAGTACGTGGTCGACGGGACCACCACCACCGAGCGGTCGGAGATCGTGGTCGAGGACCGCGAGGAGCTCGAGGCCGAGGTCGACCAGCCGTTCCACGGGGCGTTCGGCCCGACCACGCCCGCGGAGCTGCCCCCGGCCGACGTCGCCGACAAGAACGGCGCCGAACACACGGTCGACGCGCCGGTCGTGACCGCCGCGCCGGTCGAGTCGGTCGATTCGGTGGAGACGAGCGAACAGGTGGAGATCATCGGCGGCAACCGCCGGATCTCCGTGCGACTGCCGGAGATGAAGAAGGAGGCGCCGCCCCCGCCGGTGTCGGTGACGTCGCCGACGCGCCCGTCGCCGCTCCCGAACCCCGCGCCGCCGGCCCAGGTGGCCCATGCGACGCCCGCGCCTCCGGTCGTCGACGCGGACAGCACCTCCACCGGCACCGTGCTGACCAAGGAATACCTCCAGCGGATCCCGGTCGGCCGGACGTACCAGTCGGCGGTCGCGACGCTCCCCGGCGTGTCCGGCAAGCGAGGGGAGGCCTACGACGGCGAGAAGGACCGGGCCTCGGCCGGCAGCGGAGGGGAGCCGAACCTCGCCGGGGCCGCCGCCGCGCCCGAGCCGCTGGCCGTCACCGCGTCGGTGCTCGCGGTGGTCGTGCCGTCGATCGGCGAGCCCGTGTTGTTCCAGCACCTGTTGTTGCCCCCCGGATCCCGGTGGGACCTGCCGATCGACGCGAAGACCGTGAGGAGAGACCGATGACGTACGTTGCGACGGCCCTGGTGCTCGGGTGGTCCGGGGTGGCGTCCGCCGACCCCGTCGCCGAGCAGGTCACGTTGACCCTCGACGAGTTCCTGTCGCTGTACGAGCAGGGCAAGACCCGGCCCGACAAGCCCGAGGGCGCGCCGGTCCAGTGGACGGTGTCGAGCGCGCGGTACGTCGGCGAGGTCGTGCTCGACGACGACGAGCCCGTGTCCGCGCTGTTCACCACCCGGTTCCGGGTCGAGAACCTCCGGGAGGCCGGCGGGTGGGTCCGGGTGCCGCT
The DNA here is from genome assembly GCA_040079715.1 of Myxococcota bacterium. Classification (GTDB taxonomy): domain Bacteria; phylum Myxococcota_A; class UBA796; order UBA796; genus JACKER01. Next base: position 2,934 of record JBEBJW010000611.1, read on the forward strand.
GCTGCCGGCGTCGGTCGCGGTCCGGTCGGCGAAGCTCGGGGCCCAGGACGCGCCGATCGTGCTCGAGAACGGCTGGTACACCCTCGTGACCGACCAGCGGGACGCGTTCGACGTGACGATCGAGTTCGCAGCCGCGGTCGGCACCGACAACGGGTCGAGCGGGTTCTCGTTCGACCTGTCCGGCTCGGGCGCCACCGACGTCGAGCTCGCGGTCCCCGCCCAGGACGCGCTCGACTTCACGATCGACAACGCGAAGCTGAAGTCCGACCGCACCGTCGGGGGCAAGCGGGTGGTCACCGCGACCCTGCCGTCGTCGGGGGCCCTGTCGGTCCGGTGGCAGCGCGAGATTCCGCAGGCCGAGCAGCAGGCGTCGCGGGTGTACGCCGAGGTCCACACGCTGGTCGGGGTCGGCGACGGGCTGCTCACCGCCCACGCGACGGTGATCGAGACGATCCTGTTCGCCGGGATCGACCGGCTGAAGGTGAAGATCCCGTCGGACATGACGGTCCTGTCCGTCGACGGGGCGGGGCTGCGCGACTGGCAGCTCGGCGCGGACGGCACCCTCGACGCGCTGCTGAACTTCGAGGCCGAGGGCAGCTACGCCCTGTCGATCGACCTCGAGCGGGTGGTGCCGGTCGGCTCGGCGTCGGTCGAGGTGCCGATCGTCGAGGCGCTCGGGGTCGAGCGCTCGAAGGGGTTCGTCGGGATCCAGGCCCTCGGGAACCTCGAGCTGACCCCGGGCACGGTCGCGAACACCGCGCCGGTCGACGTGCGGACCCTGCCGGCGTCGATCGTCGGGGTGACCGACCAGCCGGTGCTGCTCGGCTACAAGTACCTCGGTTCGACTGCGACGATCCCGCTGGCGGTCACCGAGCACGAGGAGGTCGACGTCCTGGTCACGCTGCTCGACAGCGCGGAGGGGACGACGATGTTCACCGACGATGGCCGGCGGCTGACCCAGGTCCGGTACGAGGTGCGCAACAACCGCCGCCAGTTCCTCCGGCTGCAGCTCCCGCCGAACGCCCAGCTGTGGAGCGCGTCGGTCGCCGGTCGGTCGGTCCAGCCGGCCAAGTCCGACGACGCCCTGCTGGTGCCGCTGATCCGGTCGGCGTCGTCCGGGGGCGCGCTCGCGTCGTTCGCGGTCGAGGTGACCTACGTCGAGACCGGGACCGCGCCGGTCGGGGGTCGGGGGACGTTCGAGGCCGAGCTGCCGCGGGCGGACGCGCCGACGACCTGGGTCGGGTGGACGGTGTACGCGCCGGCCCGGGCGAAGGTCCACCGCCACAGCTTCGACGGGTCGATCCGGCACGTGAACGGGCTGCGGCGCCCGGCCCCGGCGGCGCAGGTGTACGCGGTCCCCGAGTCGAACGCCGAGATGCAGCAGGTCGCGTCCGGGTTCGCCGACGCCGGCGGGCTCGGGGAGGGGGCCGCGCCGGTCCAGGTGACCCTGCCGGTCGACGGGCAGGCGTGGACGTTCGAGAAGCTGCTCGCGCTCGACGAGCGGCTGTGGGTCTCGTTCGACTACGCGAAGTTGAAGTAGATCCGACCGAGGTCGGCGCGCACCCGCTGGTGTTCGCCGGTCACTTCGGGTACGAACGAGCACCATGAACCTGTTTCTCGTCGCGATCGTCGCGTGCACGGCGGACCCGTCGAAGGCGCAGCCGGAGAAGATCTCCGGCCTGTGGGAGCTCCACCAGGTCGAGACCGCCGGCGGCCAGGTCGACGCCGACACGGTGATCAAGCAGCGGTACCCGAACTGCACCTGGGGTCGGATGACCTGGAAGTTCGAGGACGACCACCTGTCCGTCGGGTACGACGTGCTGTGTCCGGCGGGGCCGGATCCCGCCGTCGCCACCGACTACTACGGGTGCCAGGTGTCGGCGCGGGTCCCGGCCACCTGGGACCCCGCGAAGGGCTCGTGGCACGTGGACAACCCCGTCGCTGCGCGGTCGCGGACGATGGGCAAGGGCGACGACGCGCTGTCGGTCCCCACGAGCTGCGAGGTCACGGTCGACGCTGGCGACTACCCGATCGTGCGGGTGCCGAAGCAGCCGTGGCGGTGGGAGATGGGCACGCCCGACGGCGCGGTGTACCGGCTGCGGCTCCCGGAGTCCGACCGGCCCGACTTCGTCGCCGCGATCCGTGGAACGGTGGAGGGGTCGCCGTGATG
>JBEBJW010000612.1:0-5098 GCA_040079715.1 Myxococcota bacterium
GCGGTGGAAGCCCGGTCCCCGACCCGCCCGGCCTCGGCGAGGCTCGCCTCGAGCGGAGCCTTCGCCTCCGCCGACCGCCCGGCGGCCAGCATCGCTGTGCCGAGGTTCGCCCGGGCGACCACGGTGAGGTGCGGGAACGGGAGCGAGGTGGCGGAGTCGAGGGCCTGCGACCAGCGCGCCGCGGCCTGGTCGACGAACCCGAGCGCCGCGAGGCACGACGCGTAGTTCTGGGACACGATCGCCCGCGCGAGGCGCCCCGCCGGGTGATCGACCCGCCCGAGGGCCCGGTCGAAGCAGTCCCGCACCCGGTCGACCGCCCCGCGGGTCCGGTGGACCGTCCCGGCGACGTCGAGCGCCAACGCGGCCAGGGCGTCGTTGGCACCCGCCCGCGCCTCGGCGTCGGCGGCCCACTGGAGCGCGCGGTCCGGGTCGGACGCCACTGCCCGGCGGGCCTCGAGGAACCACGCGAACGCGACGATCGCGTCGGACGACGTCGGATCGGCGGCGACCCGCGCCAGATCGTCCCCCGGGTCGCGCCCGAGCCGGATCGCGTACTCCGCCCGGAGCACCCGCGCGAGCGGCGTCGGGTCGACGAGCGAGGCCAGCGCGCGGTCCGCGAGCTCCCACGGCCCGCCGTACCGGCAGCCGAACCCGAGCGCCACCGCGAGCTGGGTCTGCACCTCGGGCGCTGGCTCGGTCCGGTGCGCGACCACCAGCCGATCGCGCATCGTCCGGAGCTCTGCCAGGGCGTCGGCGTCCCACCGGAGGGCCGCCGGGAACCGCTCCGCCGCCCGCGCGGCCGTCGCCGCGACCCACGCCGCGATCCCCGCGGCTCCGGTCCGATCCCGGTCGGTCAGCGCGCGGGCGAACGCGCGCACCTGGCCGGCGATCGCGAACCGATCGCCGTCGCGGGCCACGAGGGACGCGTCGAGCAGCCGCTCGAGCCCGTCGAGCGCCCCGCTCGCGTCTTGGGGGGCCGCGGCCTCGGCGTCGTCGACCCCGAACGACCCCGGCACGATCGCGCAGGCGGCGAGCAGATGCCGGTCGGGGTCGGTCAACAGCGCCACGCTGGTCGACAGCGACCCCCACAGGCCGCCGCCCGCGCCGCGTGACAGCACGTCGACCCCGGCCCGCAGCCGGTCGACCATCCGCGCCGGTGACAGCAACGCCAATCGGGACGCAGCGAGCTCGATCGCCAGCGGGATCCCGTCGAGCTCGGCCACCAGCGCGTCGACGTCCTCCGGGTCCAGCGGGACCGCGGTCCTGAGCCGGAGCAGCGCGGCCGCGTGGACCGGAGCGAGCGGCGGGACCTCGAGCGTGGTCACCCGGGGGATCCGCGTCCGGGACGTGATCAGCCACCGCGCCGCCGGGGCCGCCGCCTGCCACCCGAGGACCAGCGACCCGACCGCGTCCGGGACCGCGTCGGCCTCGTCCAGGAGCACCGTCGCCCCGCCGATCGCCCGGCCGATCGCAGCGGCGGCGGCGTCGGTGGTCGGTGCGGGCAGCGCGAGCGCGTCGGCGACCGCCCGTACGACGTCGTCGCGATCCCGGGCGTGCGCCAACCCGACGCGGATCGCGTCCGGGGCGGCGTCGACCGCGACCCGCGTCTTGCCGACCCCGCCCGGCCCGTGGAGCGCCACTGCGGAGCCCGGTGTCGAAGCGGCGACGATCGCGGACACCAGCGCCTCCCGGCCGAGCGTCCCAGCGGTGACCGGTGGCTCGACGACCGGGGCGATCCACCGCCAACCGCGCCGCGGGACCGCCTCGACGAACCGGGGTCGGTCCGGGTCGTCGCCGAGCGCTCGCCGGGCCTTGCGGAGCGACTGGTGGAGCGAGTCCTCGGTGACGCGGACCCCTGGCCACAGCGCTCCGAGCAGCTCGGCCTTGGTGAAGATCCGATCCGGCGCTCCGGACAACAGGGCGACCAGATCGAACACCTTCGGCTGGAGGTCGACCGCACCCTCCGGCCCGACCAGCGTGCGCCGATCCGGGTCGAGGGCGAAGGGTCCGAACCGGCGGGTCATCGCGGGGCGGGCGCCCTGGACATCGCCCCTCCGGGATCGTCGTAACGCGCCTCCGCCGATCAGTCGGGGGAGCGGAACTCGTCCGCGATCCACGCGGTCGCGCTGGCGAGCGTCAGCACGAACCGACCCTCGACGCGGACCTCCGCCAGGAGCTCGCCGCCTGCGTCCCGGGCGCCGAGGATGCCGTGCGGGTCGTCTTCGTCGGACACGATGTCGAGCGTGACGTCGATCCTGCCGTCGGGTCCGTTCACCGCGACCTGCTTGTGGAGCTGCGCGTGGAGCTGGTGCTCGTGGCGACGCAGGACCTCGGACGCGGTCTTCACCAGGACGAGGAACGCGGGCAGATCGAGCGGCTTCGGGTTCTTCTTGTCGCGCCCCATCGTCCACGGGCCCACGAGCGCCGGCTCGGGCTCGCCATCCTTGATCATCTCCACCGCCCAGCCCTCGTCCTCCTCGTTCTTGACCACCCGAGCGGTCCAGCCGTCCTGCCGCCAGCGCGTCGGTTCGCGGATCGGCGCGTCGTCGTTCGGATCGTCGGTCATGCGGAGCTCCCGGGCATCGCGGCCTCGAGGGTCGCCTGTATCGCGGCGCCCGGCAGGCACGGAGCGACTTCGGGTCGGTGTGGGGTCGCGACGCCGACCCCTCCCACGCCGACGTGCGCCTGGACGACGCGCCCGACGCGATCCCCGGGGGGTCGTCCTACCGCGCGGGCGCCAACCGGTACACCACCCAGTCGCTGTCGCTCGGGGAGGTGGTCCGGGTCGCGACCAGGGTCACCACGCCGTCCGAGGCCTGATCCACCCCGTTCAGCTCCTCCGGCGCGCCGGCGGACAGCGCCCCGGCGTCGAACACGCCGCCGTCGGCGAACGTCGGGTCGAGGGTGCCGTCGGCGAGGAACCGGGCGGCGCCGATCCGACGGTCGTCCGAGCCGTCGGCGGCGTACGACGAGCCGCCGATCACCATCGTGCCGTCCGGGTTCACCGCGAAGCCCCCGAGCGCGTGGGCCCGGACGCCGGCGGCGAGGGCGACCCGCGCGACCCCGCCCACGCCGAACGTGCGGTCGACCGTCCCGTCCCGCGCGATCCGGATCACCCCGAGCGCCTCGTACCCGTCGCCGCCTTCGGCGACGACCGAGGCCAGCAGCAGGTACCCGTCGGGGGTCTCGGCGACGGACGTGACGCTCTCGACGTCCCCGCCGGCGGTGTCGAGCCCGGCGACCCCGCGGATCCCGTACGCCGGGTCGACCGCGCCGGTCGGGTCGAGCTTCAGCAGGCCCGGGACCAGCGACGGGACGGTGGTGCCGTCGACGAACACCCCGCCGATCCGGAGCGAGCCGTCGTCGAGGATCGCGAGGCCTTCCACCCGGTCGGCGCCGTACACGAGGCCGTCCACCTCGCCCTCGGCCGCGTAGATCGTGGTCGCGGCCGGATCGAACGCCGACCCAGCGAGGGTCGACAGCGCGAACGCGTCGTACGGGCCGCCGGTCTGGGTCAGCACCCGGATCGCACCGTCGGGGAGGGTGACGATCCCGCGCACCGCGTGCTCGTCGGGGTACGGCGCGTCGGGCACCCGGAACAGGTGGAGGAACGGAACGCCGAACGCGGCGTCGAACGCGCCCTCCGGGACGAACCGCGCCGCGGTGAGGGCCGGGTGGTGCTCGATCGAGCCGTCCGCGCGGACCAGCGGCTGGACGCTCGGGCCGAACACGGTGATCGCGCCGTCGGGCTCGAACCGGACCCGGTGGACGTCCTCGACCTGCTCGGGCGGATCGGCGACCGTGAACGTTGCGAGGCCCGCCGCCCCGTACGCCGGGTCGAGGGTGCAGTCGTCGCGCAGGTGGACCGCCGCGATCCACGCCGCCTGCTGCGACAACACCGGCTCGTCGACCGTCCCGACGATCGCGGTGATGCCGTCGGCCTCGCGGTGGACCGCCCGGGCGTGGTCCGCGCTGTCGCCGACGCCGAGCGCCAGCACCACCCGGCCGGTCCCGCCGCAGGTCGGATCGAGCACGGTCGGCCCCCCGACGCCGGGGATCGAGCCGCCAGCGTCACCGGAGTCGGCCGAGTCCCCCGGATCCCCGGAGTCCACCGGCGGGACCCCCGGCTCGCACCCCACCGCCAGGAACAGCGCCGCGAACGTTCGCATCGGTCCTCCCTCCTGCGACACGATAATCGGCAGGGTGGAGGGCGCACGTTGCATGATCGGACACCGCCGGCGATGCTGAGGTCGGTTCGGTCCACCCTCCTCCCGGCGTTCGACGCCGCGTTCGAGAACCACGCCGCGGTCCACCAGCGGTTCCGGTTCCACGCGGTCCACGCCCGGAACCTGGTGACGGACGACGCGCTGCTGCTGCGGGCGTTCGACCGGCTGGGCCGGCGGGAGCGGTCGGTCGCGACGGTGGTGCTCGCGGGCGCGGCGCTGATCCGGACCGCCGACGACGCGCGGTGGGTCACGGCAGGGGAGGGCTTCGCGCTGGCAGACAAGCTGTCGTTGGCGGTCCGGTGCGAGGCGGCGCCGACGTACCGGGCGGTGGTGTTCGAGTGGAGCGCGGATCTGGCGGTCGGCCCGGTCGCGGCACCCCTCGCGGCGGTGGCGCTGCCGGCGGGGGCGCTCGCCGAGGTCGAGCGGCTGTGGCAGGCGCTCCGGGAGCCGTGGACCCCGGCGGCGATCGCGCCGCGGCTGGTCGAGCACCTGACGGCGCTCCGGGCGGCGGGCGTCCCGTTGGCACCGGTCGACCGGTCTTCGCTGGCCGAACCGGTGCCTCCGCGGCTGGCCGAGGTGTCGGAGGCGTTGGACGCTCAGCTGTCGGATCTCGCGGCTCAGCCGATGTCGGTCGACCTCGAGGCCCGGCTCGGGTTGTCGTCGCGGCAGCTGTCGCGGCTGGTGCGGGAGCTGAACCAGCGGTACGGGTTCAACGCCGACGGCTGGCTCGACGTGCGGAACCGACGGCGGGTGATGGTGGCGACGGCGTTGCTGTCGGATCGGCGGCGCCCGGTGACGGAGGTGGCGCGGGTGGTGGGCTACACCTCCGCGCAGGTGATGGCCCGCGCGTTGGCGGACGCGGGCTTGCCGGC
>JBEBJW010000613.1:0-5092 GCA_040079715.1 Myxococcota bacterium
TCGTAGGTCCAGGCGCCCTCGCGGATCGCCCGGATGTCCGCCGCGTCGTTCGGGCCGTCCGCCGACGGGCCGCGCCACACGTGAACCCGCCCGGTGGTGAGGATCTCCTTGCCCATCCGGAGCAGGCGGACCAGGTGGCCGGCGTGCTTCGTGTCGTACCCGTGGGCCGCCTCGAGCGCCGCCCGGGCCGGGTTCCGCTTGGTGCGCCACTCCTCGTACTGGCGCCAGTGGCGCGCCGACGCCTCGTACTCCCGCTCGCGCTGCAGCACGTAGATCAGGTTCTCGTCGAGCCCGACGGTCCGGGCGGCCGCGAACCACTTCACGTCGGCGTCGTCGTGCAGGCCGAGCGCGGCGCGGATCTCGGCCAGCGACCCCGCGATCCCGTCCTGGATCCGCAGCACCTCGCTGTCCGGCAGCCCGGACAGGTCGAGGTCCCACGTCTCGATCTCCTTGCGGACCGCGGCGTTCGCGGCGGCGAGCTGGTCGGCCGGGATCAGCGTGTGCTCCGGCAGCCCGAACGCCGCCCGGGTCGGCGGGGCCTTCGGCGGGTCGAGCAGCCAGCTCCGGTGGCCGCGGATCCGCTTGAGCTGCGCGGCGGCGTACCCGGAGAACGTGTGCTTCGCCCGGGCCGACAGGAACGCGTCGCGGTGCTCGCGCAGCCGCCGCCCGGCCACCGACCACAGCCGGACCTCGTCGTCGCGGCAGAACAGCGCGTCGAGGATGTTCGGGTTCGCGTCGGCCGCGAGGTTCAGGAACTTCCGGACCTCGTACACCGTGCCCTCGAGCTTGGTGCCGGCCATCGCGGCCTGCTCCTCGGCGTTCAGCAAGTCGCCGAACACCGCGATCTCGCCCGAGCCGTCTGCCTGCTCGAACTTCTGGGCGAACCCGTGGAAGTACGCCGCCGGAGGGACGGCGACCCCCTTCAGGTCGACGTCGGACGTCGGCAGGTGGATCCCGTACGCGCGGGACCCGGCCACGGTGAGCAGGATCGTCCGAGACCGCAGGTCGAAGTTCATTCGCTCGCGTAGCGCGTCCATCGTGACCTGTCACCGTCCGTACGGGGCGGTCACCTCCGGTCACTGGGCGAGCGGCGGCGGGCGCCGTACGAGGGTGGCATCACGGGGGTGCACCCCAATGAAGGAGAACCGAATGTCCGCGATCGTCCTGCTGTCCTGCGCCTTCTCCGGCCCCGCCCACGCCGCCACCGACGACGGCGCCGACGTCAGCAGCTCGGCCTCCGACCTGAAGTTCGGCCCGCGGATCGGCTTCGGAGCCGGGTTCGCGACCGGAGTGGAGCCCCTGGCGATGGTCAGCGCCGGCGCAGACATCAGGCTGGTTCGCCCGAGGCTGTTCGCGGAGGCGGTCGGCGGGCTGTACCTGCCGAGCACCGACTACGGGCTGTCGTACGGCGGGGCCTCGCTCGACCTCAGCGCCGGCTGGCGGATGACCGAGACCGCGGTCGTCCCGTACCTCGGGGCGGGCGCGTCGGCGCGGCTCCAGGTGTCGCGTGACTCGGTGATCGGGTTCGCCCCGTTCGCCCAGCTCGGTGTGTCGACCGCGCTGACGCCGAGCACCGATGTGTTCGCCGAGGTCCGGGTGTACCAGAACCTGCTCCCGGTCGGTACGCCGCGCGGACTGGTGCACCCGACCGAGGGTCAGTTCGCGATCGGGATCCTGTTCTGACCGCAGAACCGGGCTGGGCCAGCGATCCCAGCTGGTGGGTACTACCGCGCCAGGTCGCGGCGGGGCGTCTCCCCGTTCCGGGCCTCGCCGAGGAGGAACGGCGTGCCGTCGAGCTCGTTCGTGACCATCACGTGGAAGTAGTCGCCGGCCGCGCGCTGGAACTCCTGGAACACGAGCTCCGGCGTGCCGTCGTCGTCCGCGTCGACCCCGACCGCCATCGCGATCGGATCGTGGTCGACCTCCACCGTGGCACCATACGCCAAATTCGACGCCAACACGGCACCGGTGTTGGTCTCGATCAGGTCGACCGGGCCGGGGATCGCCGGCGCCGCGTGGGTCCACCGGATCCGGACGCTGGCCGCCGGGATGTTCTGGTCGTCGTCGAGCATCGGCAGGGCCAACCGCGCGTCGTCGGTGCCGTACACCACGACCGTGTGGCGGCGCCCGCGCACGAGCTCGAAGTCGAACGTGGTCCAGGCGTCGGCGGGCTGGAGCCCGGTGTCGACGAGCTGGAACGCGTAGTCGCCCGGCGGCCGCTCGCTGTACAGCGTGCCCTCGAGCCACCCGAGGTTCGGCAGCACCGGAGGGAGCGTGCCGTTGACCACGAGGTCCTGGTTCGGCACCCCGGGCGCCACGTGCACCACCCGGACCGAGGTCTTCGGCTGGGGATCCGCGTCGCCGTCGGCGTCGGTGTCCGCGTCGGCGTCGCTGTCCGCGTCGGCGTCGCTGTCCGCGTCGGTGTCCGCGTCGCCGTCCTCGCCGGACCCCGTGTCGGTCGACGGTTCGTCCTTCCCGCCGCACCCGAACCCGGCTGCGACCAGCGCCAATACCCCGCAGATCCTCACGGCCACTCCTCGACCCTCCACGGTAGCACGGCGATCGGGGGCGCGCTGCGTTGCGGATCGGGCTGCCCCCACGTACATTCCGGACGATGCGCGCGCTCCACCGTCCGATGCCGCTCCGCCGGGTGCTCCGCTCCGTCCCGGAGGTCGCGGTCGCGATCCTCGCGATCGCCTGCATGTCGGATCCCGACCCGGGCGACGTCGTGGGCGATCCGACCGCTGAGGTCGCCGAGTCCGGGCCGATCGCGTGCGCCGATCCGGGGGCCCGGTCGGTCGCCCGGTGGGACCGCAAGCAGGCCGACGAGCAGCCGATCCCCGGCGCGTACTGCTCGGGCGGCGGCCTCGCGGTCGACGACCTCGACGGCGACGGTCGGATGGACCTGTTCGCCCCGAGCGAGCAGACGGTCCAGCTGTGGTGGGGATCGGGCGGCGGCCTGTTCGACGAGGACGCCGCGGCGTCGCTCGCGTCGGCCACGCTCGACATGGCCGTCGGGGCGGTCCCGGTCGATTACGACGGCGACGGCGACCTCGACCTGTTCGTCACCCGATGGGAGGCGCCGAACGCCCTGCTCCGGAACGACGGCGGGCGCGCGTTCACCGACGTGTCGGTCGCGTCCGGGCTCGCCGGGCCCTCCACCCGCCACCAGAGCGCGTCGTGGGCCGACATCGACGCCGACGGTGACCTCGACCTGTTCGTCGGCACCTACGGCCAATGGACGATCGTGCTCGACGGCGAGAGCGCCGGCGGGTGCGACGACCACCTGCCGGACCCGGCCGAGCTGTACCGGAACGAGGGCGACGGCACGTTCACCGACATCAGCGACCTGCTCCCGCCCGAGGTCCACGCCGGGTACACCTTCGCGAGCGGGTTCTACGACCTCGACGACGACTCGTTCCCCGAGCTGTTCGTGTCGAACGACGACGGCCTGTGCGGGCCGAGCGTGCTGGTCGACAACGTCGACGGGTCCACGTTCACCGTCGACGCGGGGTCCCAGTTCCACCCGGCGTCGCACGACATGGGGATGGCGGTCGGCGACCTGAACGACGACGAGCTGCCGGACTTCGCGCTCACCTCGTGGAAGACGGTGGCGGTCCTCCGGAGCACCGCGTCCGACAGCCAGCAGAACGGCGCCCTGTGGATCGACGCCGGCTCGTCGCTCGGGATCACGGTTGACCCCACCGGCGACCGCACCCAGCACGTGTACGGGTGGGGCGCCGAGTTCGGCGACGTCGACAACGACGCGGACCTCGATCTGGCGATGACCTTCGGGTACTGGTCGACCTACGACGGCGACGGCGACCCGCTGCGCCAGGCAGACGGCCTGTGGATCCAGGGCGCGGACGGCCAGTTCTCGAACCAGGCGGCGGCGTACGAGATCGACGACAACGGGATCTCGCGGTCGGTGGTGTTCGCCGACCTGAACGACGACGGCTGGCTCGACGTGTCGAAGCGGATCCTCGACGGGGTCACCCCGATGTACCAGTCGCGGTGCGGCGCCGAGAGCTGGCTCCGGCTGCGGCTCGTCGGCGAAGGGGCCAACACCCGGGCGGTCGGGGCGCGGGTCCGGCTGTACGCGGGCGGGGTCCGTCAGGTCCGGTGGCAGACCGCGGGCAGCTCCGGGATGTACACCGGCAGCCCGCAGGAGCTCCACTTCGGGCTCGGAGCGGTCGAGGCCGTCGATCGGATCGACGTCGTGTGGCCGGACGGCCTCGTCACCACCAACGCGTTCGACGGAGGCCTCGCCGCCCGCCAGGTCGTCACGCTGACCCACCCCTGAGCCTCAGCGGCGATCATCCGCCGGCGGGCGTGGCTCCGGCAGGGGCGCCGCGCGGCGCGACGAACGCGATCTTCAGCACCACGTTGTCCTGGACCAGGTCGTCGGGCTTGCCGGGGTAGGTGACGCCGAAGTCCTGGCGGTTCACCACGAACTCGGTGTTCGCGGTGACCTCGGTCGGGCTGACCGCGATCGTCGCCGGGAACGTGACCCGCAGCGTCTTGCCGCGGATCGTCAGGTCGCCGGTCACCGTGTGGGTGCCGCCCGGCGCGCCCGGCTTCACCTCGGTCGACCCGAACGTCGCGTACGGCCAGGTCGCGGCGTCGAGGAAGTCCGGCTTCTTCAGGTGCTCGGTCAGCTTCGGCTGGTCGGCCTCGATGCTGCCGATCTGGGCGGCGAACGCCACGCCGGTGACCGTGTCGCCGTCGAGCCCGACCGCCCCGTCGAACGTGTGGAAGGTGATCGGGTGGATCGCAGTGATCTTCGCCCCGGTCGCGCCGACCGCGCTCCGGGCCCGATCGATCTTCACCGGGGTCCCTGCGGCGAGGGCCGGCACCGGCAGCTCGCCCGGAGCGGTCGCGACCGGCGTCGGAGCGGGCTGCTCGGCCACCGGCACCGGCGCCACCTCGGCCACCGCCTTGTCCTTGCCCACGTCCTCGACGCACCCCACCACACCGAGCGCCAGCCACGCGATCATCGTCGCCTCCACCGGGGGTCGTCCCCGGGGGTCTGTACCGTCGCGTCCGCCCGGTCGACCGCGTTAGAGGTCCGCCCTGCGCGAACGGGATGGAC
>JBEBJW010000614.1:0-5087 GCA_040079715.1 Myxococcota bacterium
ATCCTGTGCGGGGTCGGGTCGGTCGGGTTCCGGATCGTCGAGGAGCTGGTGGCGCTCGGGGTCGAGGTCTACGCGGTCGAACTCCATCAGAACGGGGTGTTCGTCGACCGCGCCCGCCAGCTCGGCGCCCGGGTGCTGATCGGCGACGCCCGGGCCGAGAACCTGCTGCGGGAGCTGAACGTCGGCCACGCGCGGGCGGTGATCGTCGCGACCAACGACGACCTCGCGAACCTCGAGATCGCGATGGACGTGCGCGAGATCCGGCGCGACGTGCCGATCGTGATGCGGCTGTTCGATCAGCGCCTCGCCCAGAAGGTCAAGGCGTCGCTCGGGATCGAGGTCTCGGTGTCGACCAGCCGGCTCGCGGCGCCGCTGTTCGCCTCGGCGGCGCTGGATCCGGCGATCGTCGGGACGCACCGGGTCGGCGACACCGTGCTGGTCGTGCTGCAGGTCACGCTGGCCGCGTCGTCGTCGCTCCGGGCGCGCCGGATCGCGGACCTCGCGGCGACCGGCCTGACCGTGGTGGCGATCCGGTCCGACGGCGGCACCTGGGAGCTGTCGCCCGACCCGACCCGGCTGTGCAGCGAGCACGACGAGCTGCAGATCCTGATCCCGAGCCACCGGGTCGACGAGGTCCACGCGCTGGCCGTGTCCTGACCGGGATACCACTGGGCCGTCCCCCGGAGGTGAGATGATCCTGTGGTCGTGGCTCGGGTGCCCGAAGCCGCCCCCGACCGAGCTGCCCCCGTCCGACCCGGCGCTCGCCGCGCCGCTCCCGGTCGATCCGGGCGTCCGCCACGGGGTGTTCGACAACGGCCTGCACTGGTACGTCGAGCCGCACCACGAGCCCGCCGCCCGGGCCGTCCTCCGGCTGGTGGTCCGGGTGGGCAGCGTGGTCGAGGACGACGATCAGCGCGGGCTCGCGCACTTCGTCGAGCACATGGCGTTCAACGGGACCACCCACTTCCCCGGCAACGAGGTGATCACCTACCTCGGCTCGATCGGGGCCCAGTTCGGCCCGCACCTGAACGCGTCGACCGGGTTCGACGAGACCGTGTACAAGCTGACCGTGCCGACCGACGACCCCGAGGTGTTCGACCGGGCGTTCGTCGTGCTCGAGGACTGGGCCCACGGGCTCTCGTTCGACCCGACCGAGATCGAGAACGAGCGCCCGGTGGTGCTCGAGGAGTGGCGGACCCGCCTCGGGGCGTCCGGGCGGATCCGCGAGCGGACCGTGCCGCTGACCTACTGGGGCTCGCCGTACGCCGAGCGGCTGCCGATCGGTACCGAGCAGTCGCTCCGGACGTTCGCCCCGGACGCGGTCCGGCGGTTCTACGCCGACTGGTACCGGCCGGACCAGATGGCGGTGATCGCGGTCGGCGACTTCGATCCGGACGAGGTCGAGGCGAAGATCCGCGATCGGTTCGCACCGCTGACCAACCCGGACAAGCCGCGCGAGCGCCCGGTGTTCGAGATCCCGGACCACCCGGACACGAAGTACGCGATCATCGCCGACCCCGAGATCACCCGGTCCGGCGTGACCGTGTTGGCGAAGACCGACCGGATCGAGAAGACGACCGTCGGGGACTACCGGGACAAGCTGGTCGAGCAGCTCGGGTTCGGGATGATCAACGAGCGCCTCGGCGAGCTCGCCCGCCAGCCCGACGCGCCGTTCCTCGGGGCGGCGATCGGGATCCAGCGCCTGTCGCCGACCGAGGCGGCGTTCGCGCTGTCCGCCGGGACCCGCGAGGACGGCACCGAGGCGGCGTACGCGTCGCTGCTGACCGAGCTGCGGCGGGTGCGCGAGCACGGGTTCGGCGCGCAGGAGCTCGCGCGGGCCCGGTCGCGGGTGCTCGAGAGCTACGACAACCTCCTGCGGGAGAAGGACAAGACCGACAGCGCCGACGAAGCCGCCGAGCTGGTGCGGGTGTTCACCACCGGCGAGTCGATGCCCGGGGTCGACGCCGAGGTCGCCCTCGCGCAGCAGTACGTGCCGCAGATCACGGTCGACGAGCTCGATCGGTGGGCGCAGGTGTCGATGCCGGACGCGTCGCGGGTGGTGACGGTGATCCTGCCGGCGAAGGACGGGCTCGCCGTTCCGACCGAGGCGTCCCTCGCCGCGATCGAGGCCCGGGTGGCGGCGGCGACGATCGACGCCCCGCCGGACGAGGGCGACGTGGGGCCGCTGATCGACGCCCCGCCGACCCCGGGGACGGTGGTCGCGACCGACGACCAGTACGCCGCGGCGCTCGGGTTCACCGGCTGGACCCTGTCGAACGGGGTCCGGGTGTGGTTCCGTGACACGGACTTCAAGCAGGACCAGGTCCTGATGACGGCGTTCTCGCCCGGCGGCGCGTCGCACGTGGCCGACGCCGACGACGTGAGCGCCGAGCTCGCGGCCGAGGTGCTGCACCGGTCCGGGTTCGGTCGGCTCGACGCGAGCGGCCTGTCGCGGTGGCTGGCCGGGCGGCGGGTGTCGCTCGGGCACCGCCTGTCCGAGGGGTTCGAGGTCGTGACCGGCGAGGCGTCGCCGGAGGACCTCGGGGTGCTGCTCGAGGAGGTGTGGGCGTCGACCACCGCGCCGCGGTTCTCGGACGACGGGTTTCGGACGACCCTCGAGCAGCGCCGGACCGCGCTCCTCAACCGGATCGCGGACCCGACCACCCGGTTCGAGGACACCTACACCGGCCTCGTGTGGCGCGATGCCCCGCGCCGGCAGCCGTGGACGGTCGACACGCTCGCCCGGGCGGACCTCGACCGGATCCGGGCGGTGTGGGCCGACCGGTTCGGGGAGGCCGGCGACTTCGTGTTCGTGTTCGTCGGGAACCTCCCGGACGACTTCCGGACCCAGGTCGAGGCGTACCTCGCGAGCCTGCCGACGACCGGGCGGACGGAGGGGATCGTCGACCGCGGCGAGCGGCCGGTGATGGGCCCGCTGTCCGCGGTGGTCACGTCCGGGGTCGATCCGGTCGGGCGGGTGCGGCTCGAGTGGCGCGGCCCGCTGCCGGAGGACACCTGGGACACGCGCAGCCGGCTGTTCGCGCTCGGCGACGTGCTCGAGACGATGCTGCGCGAGGAGCTGCGCGAGGCGCTCGGCGGGGTGTACGGCGTCGGGGTGAGCGCCGACGAGAGCTGGGTTCCGGTCCAGCGGTACACCGTGCGGGTCGAGTTCGGCTGCGATCCCGCGCGGGTCGACGAGCTGATCGCCGCGACCGACCGCGTCGTGGCGACGCTGAAGGCCGACGGTCCGCCGCCGGACAAGGTCCTGCAGACCCAGGAGCAGAACCGGCGGGCGCGGGAGCAGAGCCTGCGGACGAACCCGTTCTGGCTGTCGGCGTTCTCGGGGGCGCTCCAGCGCGGGGCGGACCCGCTGCAGCTCCTGACCTGGGACCAGCGCAACGACGCGCTGAGCCCGGTGGTGATCCGCGACGCGGCGCGCGCCTGGCTCGACGACGCGAACCGGGTCCGGGTGGTGCTCGTCCCGTCGTCGACGCCGTCGGTCGCGCCGCCGGTCACGCCGTAGGCCCGCTGTACGCAGTTCCGTGACGGTACGGCGGTTCGGGTTACCCGAAGCGTCGGAGGCGACCGTGGCGCACGTTCGGTGGTTCGCAGTCCTGCTCGGGATCCTCGCGGGGTGCAGCGGCGAGGACGCCACCGACGCTGGGGAGCCGTCGGACGGCGCAGTCGACGGCGACGCGGACACCGACGTCGACAGCGACAGCGACACCGACCCGACCGAGCCCACCGGTGACGCCCCGACGTTCGCCGAGGACGTGCGGCCGATGCTCGGGGCGAGCTGCGCCCGGTGCCACGGCGAGTCGCTGCTCGCCCCGCAGAACTTCCTCGACTACGACACCGCCAAGGCGTGGGCCGAGGTGATGCTCGTGCGGATCGACGCGGGCGAGATGCCGCCGCCGGCCGCCGATCCGGCGTGCCACCCGTACCAGGGCGCCGAGGTGATGCAGATGGACCCGGCGCTCCCCGGGATGCTCCGGTCGTGGATCGACGGCGGGTACCTCGCGGGAGACCTGGAGAACGCGCCGGAGGTGTCGGTGTGGGTGCCGCCGACGCTGTCCCGGCGCGACGTGGAGCTGCGGACCGCCGCCCCGTACACCCCGCAGTTCGTCGAGGGCAACGAGTACCGGTGCTTCGTGATCGACGACAACATCGACGCCGACGTGTTCGTCACCGGGATCGAGTTTCTGCTCGACCACCCGACGGTGTCGCACCACGCCCTGCTGTTCGTCGACCCCGACGGCGGCAACGAGGCGAACATCGAGGATCCGGCGACGAAGTCGTGGGTCTGCCCCGAGGTCCTCCCCGAGGTGAACTGGGAGACGCTCCACGCGTGGGCCCCGTCCGGCGGCGCGGTCGAGTTCCCCGCGGGCAAGGGGATCCGGGTCCGGCGCGGGGGGCAGGTGATCCTGCAGATGCACTACTTCGCCGGCACGACCGAGCCGGTCGTCGACCAGCCCGGGTACGCGCTGATGGTCGCCCCGACCGTCGACGACGAGCTGTTCTACCTGCCCCTCGGCCCGGACTCGTTCACGATCCCCGCCGGCGCGGCGTCGCACACCGAGACCGAGGAATATCCGCTGTTCTGGTTCTCGTTCGGCCAGGTCGACTTCGACGTGTACGGCGTGATGCCGCACATGCACGTCCTCGGCACCGGGTACGAGTTCAAGGGCGTGGAGGGCGGCACCGAGTCGTGCATCTCGCGGTCGGACGCGTACGACTTCTCGAACCAGCCGACCTACTGGTTCGACGAGCCGGTCCGGGTGTCCGGTACGGGCGACCTGTCGGTGAGCTGCACCTGGAACAACTCGGCGGAGAACCCGCGCCAGCTCAACGATCCGCCGCTCGACGTGACCTGGGGCGAGAACACCCAGCAGGAGATGTGCTTCGCCCTGATGTACGTGGCGGCGGTCCCGCGCTGAGCGCCCAGCAGGCCTCGGGAAAGCTCGCTTCGCGAGGTTCCCGGCCTGCTGGATGCCGATGGCTCGCCTTCGGACCGCCGCCCTCCGGGCGACCCTCCGCTCCCTGCGGCTCCTCGGTCCGATGCAAGTGCCGGTTGTACCGTTGGGGGC
>JBEBJW010000615.1:0-5086 GCA_040079715.1 Myxococcota bacterium
GCGCCCGGACGGGGTCGCCGAACCAGGCGGTCAGCCCGACCACCAGCAGCAGCCCGCCCCCGTTCCCGACGACGGTGGTGGTCAACCCGGCGACGAACCCGATCGGAGCGAGCACCACGGAGCACCTCTGCCGGTGGGATCACCCGTCGCCGGTCATCCGAAAAATGAAACGTTTGGATGGTCGCGATAAGCACCGCAGATGGGGGACCGATGACCGACGAGCTGGCGCAGTTCCTCCGGGTCGTCGACACCGGCACCTTCACCGCGGCCGCCAAGGCGGTCCACCTGTCGCAGCCAGCGTTGACGGCGTCGATCCATCGGCTCGAGCAGGCGATGGGCGCGCGGCTCCTCGACCGCGGGCCCCACGGCGCCACCCCGACCGCCGCCGGCCGAGCGCTGATCCCGTGGGCGCGCGCGGCGTTGTCGGCGGTCGAGCGGGGGCGGCGGGCGGTCCGCGAGGTCGACGGGCTCGAGGCGGGCGAGGTCCACCTCGGCGCCGGGGCGACCGCGTGCTCGGTGTGGCTCCCGCCGGTCCTCCACGCGTTCCACGGGGCCCACCCCGGGATCCGGCTGACCCTGCGCGAGGTCGTGGCGGACGTGGTCGCGCGGGAGATCGACGATCGACGGCTGGATCTCGGGATCGTCGCCGACGCGGGGACCGAGCGGTGGCTCGACGACGAGCTCGTGCTGGTCGCCGCCCCGGGCGCGGATCCGGCTCGGCTGCCGCACCTGACGTTCCCGGTCGGGGCGAACCACCGGACGGTCCTGGATCGGGCGTTCCCGGGGGTCGAGATCGCGATGGAGCTGTCGAGCCTGGCGGCGGTCAGGGCCCACGTCGAGATCGGGATGGGCCAGGCGCTGCTGTCGCGGGCGAGCGTCGGGCGGGCGCTCGCCGCGGGGCGACTGGTCGAGGTCCGGGACCCGCGGACGCCGATCCGACGGACGCTGTACCTCGTCCACCCGGGGGTCGATCGCCTGTCGCCGGCCGCGCGGGCGCTCCGGGCCGCGCTCCTCGCCGCCGATCCGGCCGGACGGCCCGCCGCCGGTTAGTCGGCCGCGTGTCCCGCGCACCCGCGATGGAGCCCGAAGCCCGGCGCGCCGCGATCCTCGTCGCGGCCCGCGGCGTGTTCGCCCGCCTCGGCTACCACCGGGCCGGGATCGCCGACATCGTGGACGCGCTCGGCGTCGCCCGCGGCACGTTCTACCGGTACTTCGACAGCAAGCGCGCAGTGTACCAGGTCGTGCTGGCCGAGATGATGGACGAGGTGGTCGGCGTGGTCGCGCCGATCGACGTGACCCGCCCGATCCCGCCGCAGGTGTTCGACAACCTCGACCGGCTGGTCCGCGCGATCACCGCCGAGGACGTGTGCCGGGTGCTGTTCGTCGAGTCGGCCGGGATCGACGACGAGGCGGACGAGGCCCTCCGCGCGTTCTACGTCCAGGCCCTCGGGCGGATCGAGCGGGCGCTCGAGACCGGCCAGGCGCTCGGGGTGGTGCGCCCGGGCAACGTCCGGCTGCTGGCGCGGTGCCTGCTCGGGCTGCTCAAGGAGCCGGTGTTCCAGGCGGCGCTCGAGCACGCCGAGCTCGACGTCCAGGGGCTGATCGGGGAGATCCTGGCCCTGCTCCGGGGTGGACTGTTGCTCGACGGTCGTCCGTGAGGCGTCCGCGCGCCTCCGCGGGCAGTTCGGTTACCATCGGGTCGTGACGACCCCCGTCCTGTCCGTCGGTCCGTTCGATTGGGTGGAGCCGGCCGCCCGCGGCGGGATGGCCCAGGTGTGGAAGGCGCGCCACCGTGAGCAGGGCGTGCCGGTCGCGATCAAGGTCGTCACCGGGCCGCTCGCGCAGCGGGCCGAGTTCGAGCGGCGGTTCGCCGACGAGGTCCGGGCGGTCGCCGCGCTCGACCACCCCGGGATCGTGATGGTGCTCGACCACGGGCGGATCCCGGACGAGCTGGCCGACGTCCGACCGGCGCTGCGCGGCGCCCCGTGGCTGGCGATGGAGTGGGCGAGCGGCGGGACCCTCGCGAGCCTGAAGGCGCCGCTGCCGTGGCCGATGGTCAAGACGGTGATGCTGGCGCTGCTCGACGCGCTGGCCCACGCCCACGCCCACGGGGTGATCCACCGCGATCTGAAGCCGGCGAACGTGCTGATCGCGACGAAGGACGACGCGCGCCCCGGGATCAAACTGTCGGACTTCGGGATCGCGTTCGCCGGGCGCGGCCTCGAGGACACCGAGCTCGTGGTCGGCACGCCGACGTTCATGTCGCCCGAGCAGATCCGGAGCGAGTGGCGCGACTTCGGGCCGTGGACCGATCTGTACGCGTTCGGGTGCCTGGTGTGGTGGCTGTGCACCTCGTCGCCGCCGTTCCACGGCCCGCGGCCGCAGGCGACGATGCTCGCGCACCTGTCGGGCGAGCTCCCGCCGTTCGACCCCCGGATCCCGGTGCCGGCCGGGTTCGACCGGTGGCTGCGGCGGCTGCTCGAGAAGAAGGTCGATCGCCGGTTCCAGCTCGCCGCCGACGCGGCGTACGCGCTGTCGCGGCTGCCGGATCCGCCGGTCGCCGGAGACGACGGCGAGATCCCGGAGCTCGATCCGGCGTTCCAGGACACGCTGACCCAGACCGACCTCGGGTTCGGCGAGTCGTGGCGCCTCGTCCGCGACGCCGAGCCGTCGGAGGAGCCGACCGACGCCCCCGGCCCGCCGCCGATGCCGACGAGCTGGCGCCGCCCGGTCCCGAAGCCGCCGCCGATGCAGCTCGTGGGCGCGGGGCTGTCGCTGTACGGCCTGCGGGCGGTGCGGCTCGCCGGGCGGGAGACCGAGCGGGATCTGCTGTGGTCCGAGCTCGCCACCGTCACCCACACCGGACGGGCCCGGGTGGTGCTGATCCATGGCCCGGCGGGCACCGGCAAGAGCCGGCTCGCCGAGTGGATCTGCCGCCGCGCCCACGAGCTCGGGGCGGCGTGGTGGTGCAAGGCGACGTTCGCCCCCGAGAAGGCGCCCGGCCAGGCCCTGCAGGAGATGGGCGTCGACTTCGTACGGACCAACGGCCTGCCGCGGTCGGACGTCGCGCACCGGGTGCGGGCGTTCCTCCACCAGCACGGGTCGGACGACGACGCCGAGGCCGAGGTGTTGACCGAGCTGCTGTGCCCGGCCACCGTCCAGGACCGCGCGGCCGGCGTCCCGGTGGTCCGGCTGACCCGCCCGCGCGAGTTCTACGCCGGCACCAGCAACACGTTCTACCGCGCCGCGACCGCCCGCCCGCTGATCGCGTGGTTCGACGACGTCCAGTTCGGGCTCCACGGCCTCGGCCTCGCGCTCGAGGTGCTCCGGACCCAGGAGATCCGGCCTTTCCCGTGCCTGATCCTGCTGTCGATGCGGAACGAGGCGCTCGACGAGGCCTCGGACGAGGCGCGGCGGCTGGCGAAGCTGATGGAGGCCCCGGGCGCGACCTCGGTGCCGCTCGGTCCCCTCCCCCCGGGCAGCCACCGCGAGCTCGTCCATGGGCTGCTCGGGCTCGACGAGGCCCTCGCGGCGCGGGTCGAGGAGCGGACCGGCGGGAACCCGCTGTTCGCGGTGCAGCTCGTCGGGAGCTGGGTCCAGGACGGCACGCTCGAGGTGGGCGACCGCGGGTTCCGGCTGAAGGCCGGGGCGCAGGCGCTGCTCCCGGACGATCTGCACGCGGTGTGGTCCGGGCACATCGGCCGGATCGTGGCCGAGTTCCCGCCCCAGAGCCAGGAGTTCCTCGAGATCGCGGCCTGCCTCGGGCAGGAGGTCCACCGCGACGAGTGGCGCCGGGCGTGCGACGACCCGCACGGGCTGTTCGGCGACCGGTTCGCCGGCGACGAGCCGCTACGCGCCTCGCTGGTCGAGCGGCTACTGGTCCACCGGCTGATCGTCGGCGGACGCTCGCGGTGGTCGTTCGTGCACGGGATGCTGCGGGAGAGCCTCGAACGCACCGCGCGCCATGCGGGCCGCTGGCGCCAGCACCACGAGGCGTGCGCGGCGATGCTCGCCGGCCGGGCGGACGATCCGCGGGTCGCCGAGCGGCTCGGCCGGCACCTGCTCGAGGCGGGGACCCCGGAGCCGGCGCTGGTGCCGCTGCTCCGCGGGGTCGAGCACCGGCTGGTGACGGTCGGGGCCCAGCCGGCGCAGGCCCTGCTCGGGGTGGTCGAGGACGCGATGCGCGCGATCGGGCTGTCGGACGGCGACCCGCGGTGGGGCCAGCTGTGGACCCTGTCGGCGCGGACGCTGCAGGAGCTCGGCGAGCACGAGGCGGCGCTGGTCGACGCCCGACGGGCGAAGGTCGCGGCCCACCGGTTCGACTGGTCGGAGGTCGCGTTCAACGCCGCCGAGGCCGAGGCGCGCCTGCTGCTGCGCCTCCGGCGGCTCCCGGAGGCGGAGGCGCTGGTCGAGCAGCTCGAGCGCGACGCGAACCGGGCCCGGGACCGCGGTCGGCTCGGGATCGCCCTCGCCGGGCAGGCCGAGGTGGCGCGCCGGAAGGGGGAGCTCGGGGTCGCGGTCGAGCGGCTCCAGCGGGCGACGGTCGTGCTCGAGGAGGCGATCGAGGGCAAGCCGAGCGGCACGCTCCGGGCGATGCTCGCCCAGGTCCAGCTCGACTGGGGGCGGGCGGTCGAGGCGTCCGGGCGGCTCGAGGAGGCGGCGGCGCGGTACGAGCGGGCGCAGCAGCTGTTCGCCCAGCTCGGGTCGGGGCTCGGGGTGGCCGAGTGCCACGATCGGCTCGGGCGGATCGCGTTCGCGCGGGGAGCGCTCGGGCACGCCGAGGTGCTGCTGACCCGCGCCCTGTCGCAGTACGAGGCCCTCGGGAGCGAGCGGCAGCTGTCGTGCCGGATGCGGCTCGCCCGGGTGGTGCTCCGGCTCGACCCGATGCGGACCTGGGCGGTGGTCGAGCGGATCGAGCCGCAGCTCGCGCGGCTCGACCACCGCGGACGCCTCGCCGCGACCTACGCGCTCCAGCTCGTCCGGCACGCGGTGGATCGCGACTGGGCCGGGTGGGACACCGCGTTCGTCGAGACCCGCCAGCACGTCCCGCAGGTCGGGGCGGCGATCGGCGCGGCCTGGCTGTGGT
>JBEBJW010000616.1:0-5072 GCA_040079715.1 Myxococcota bacterium
GATCCGTCCGCCACGCCTGCGCCCGCAGCGTCGTCGTCCGGTGGGCTGTCCGCCACGTCGACGCCCGCAGCGTCGTCGTCCGGTGGGCCGTCCGCCACGCCTGCGCCCGCAGCGTCGTCGTCCGGTGGCCCGTCCGCTACGCCGACGCCCGCTGCGTCGTCGTCCGGTGGCCCGTCCGCCACGCCTGCGCCCGCTGCGTCGTCGTCGGGTGGCCCGTCCGCCACGCCTGATGCCGCTGCGCCATCGTCGGGTGGCCCGTCCGCCACGCCTGATGCCGCTGCGCCATCGTCCGGTGGCCCGTCCGCGACGCCTGCGCCGTCCGCCACGCCTGCGCCGACCGCCGCGCCTGCGCCTGCGTCTGCGCCCTCCGCCGGTGGTGCGTCCGCGACGCCTGCGCCGTCCGCCGGTGGTGCGTCCGCGACGCCTGCGCCTGCGCCGTCCCCTGCTGGGTCCGGCCCCGCGGCGCCTCCCGCTGGACCGTCGGCCGACGCCGCGCCCCCAGGCGGGGGCTCCGCCGCTCCGGCCGTCCCGTCGACCGCGCCTGGACCTGCCGCGCCGGCCTCGACGGGACCCGCCCCTACCGATGACCTCGACGAGGGCACTGCCGACGACGCCCCCGCCGACCGCGCGAAGGCGAAGGTCCGGTCCGACGAGCCGCCCGGGTCCAGCGGATGATGGTGCCACGGGCATACCCGGTCGGGACCGGCTGGGTCGAGGTGATCACCGGCTGCATGTTCTCGGGCAAGACCGAGGAGCTGATCCGCCGGCTGAACCGCGCCCGGTACGCGACGCAGCGGGTGATCGTGTTCAAGCCCGCGATCGACACCCGGTACGCCGTCGGCGACGTGGTCAGCCACAGCGAGGACCGCCTGCCGTGCGTCCCGGTCGACCACCCGTCCGACATCGCGCGGCTGGTCGGCGACGCGCAGGTGGTGGGGATCGACGAGGCCCAGTTCTTCGACGGGTCGCTGGTCGCGGTGGTGGACCAGCTGGCGAACGAGGGCCGTCGGGTGCTGGTCGCCGGCCTCGACCAGGACTTCCGGGGCCGACCGTTCGAGCCGATGCCGGAGCTGATGGCGCTCGCGGTGTGCTTGGTGTGCGGGGCGCCGGCGAACCGCTCCCAGCGCCTGGTCGCGCGGGACGCCCGGGTCGTGCTCGGCGCGACCGAGGTGTACGAGGCGCGGTGCCGGCTCCACTGGGACCCGACGTCGTTCGACGAGCAGCAGCAGCGCCTCCCCCTGGCCGACGAGTGAGCCGCCGTCGCCAGGCCGGCGTGGCGATCCTCGCCGCCGCCGGTGCCGTCGCGGTCGGGGCGTGGGTCGCGCGGGAGCCGCGGGATCGGTGGGACGACGGGGACCACCGCCCGGAGGCCGAGCTCGAGGTGCCGGACGCGGCCGACGCGGGGATCGCGGCGGCGGTGATCGCCCGGGCCCGGGCGCGGTGGACGGGGGCCGAGCCGGCGGACGCGCTCGCGGATCGTCCCGGCCGGCGGCTGTGGCTGTGCGTGTACCGCCCGCCGGAGCCCGGCGCGCGGTCGAGGGTCCGGGACTGCGGGCGCGGCGAAGGGGCGAACCTCGCCGAGGCGGTCGATCGGGCGGCGTCGGCGGTCGTGGGCGGCGCTCCCGGACCGGACGCGGTGATCAAGCTCGACTGGGAGCTCTCGCGCGAGCCGGCGACCTGGCCGTCCGGCGACCGGATCCACGAGGCCGGGGTGTTCGGGCTCGCCGTCGGCGACGCGACGATCCTGCCGTCCGAGGTGCTCGAGCTCGGGCTGTTCCACGACCCGGACGACGACGCCGAGCCCGCGTACGACACCGAGCGGTTGATCGCGATCCTCGGCGAGCGCGGGGCCGCGGTCACCGAGCCGTTCGCGTTCGACCGGATCCGGACCGCGTCGTGGGTCGAGCCGTCGGCGGGCGCGGCGCCGATCCGGACGTACCGGGTCCACGCGTACGAGCTGCCGGTGGTCGACGACCCGGATCGGGTGCTCGATCGGGCGCTGTGGGCGGCCGAGGCCCTCGCGCGCACCGTCGACGCCGACGGTCGGATCCGGTACGAGTACGACACCGGGACCGGCAAGGAGAAGAAGGGGTACAACCTGCTCCGGCACGCCGGATCGTCGTTCGCGCTGATCCAGGCGTACCACCGCACCGGCCACGCGCCGTGGAAGGACGCCGCCGAGCGGGCCCTGCGGTACATGGTGTCGAAGTCGAAGACCGACGAGCGCACCGGCCCGTACGGCGGCGGCACCGTCCGGTACCTGGTCGAGGGCAGCCACATCAAGCTCGGCGGGGCGGCGCTCGCGCTGGTCGCGCTCAGCACCTGGCAGACCGCCACCGGCGACGCGTCGTTCGCGGGGGAGGCGCGCGAGTTCGCCACCTACCTCGTGTCCCAGCAGCAAGAAGACGGCGAGTTCGTGTACTTCGCGGCGAAGGAGCCGGGGGGCGCCCCGCGGGACGACAGCTCGGCGTACTACCCGGGCGAGGCGGTGCTCGGCCTCGTGTCGTGGTACGCGCTCGATCCGGACCCGAAGTGGCTCCAGACCGCGGTCCGCGGCGCAGACTGGCTGGTCGGGGTGCGCGACGCCGGGCGCGGCCGGTCGAAGCTCGACAACGACCACTGGCTGCTGATGGCGCTCCGCGACCTCCACCGGGTCACCGGCGACGACCGGTACCGGATTCACGCGCTGAAGATCGCCGACGCGGTCGCGTACCAGCGCCAGCGGCAGGCCGGGCACGAGCTGTACCACCGCGACTACGTCGGCGGGTTCTACGAGCCGCCCCGCAGCACCCCGGCGGCGACCCGGGCCGAGGGGCTGGTGGCGGTGCTCGAGCTCGGTCCGGGCGACCTCGAGCGCGAGGCGCGGATCCGCGAGCTGCTGCTCGGGACGGTCCAGCACATGGTCCAGTCGCAGGTCACCCCCGAGACCACCTGGTGGATGCCGCGCCCGGCCGAGGTCGTGGGCGGGTTCGCGGGGGGCATCGTCGACCCGGACCTCCGGAACGACTTCACCCAGCACGCCCTGTCGGCCCTGCTCGGGACCGAGCGGATCCTCCGGGATCCCCGGCCGATCGGGCCGGAGGAGCTCGCCAGACGCCTCGCCCCGCTGGGCCCCACCATCGGTCCGCCCGCCGGGGGGTGAGTGGACACCCGCTCCCGGTTCCGGGTAAATGGGTCCGAACCCGGATCCGTCCGGTGCGTTCGAGGAGACGGGATGCGCGGCTGGGTCGTCCGGATGATGGTGCTGGCTCCGCTGCCGGGCTGCCTGTCGTACGAGCAGTTCCTCGAGCGGAAGAGCGAGCGGTACTGCGACGAGCTCGCGAACTGCAACCCGAACGCGATCTGCGCCGAGCCCACCGGCACCGACACCGGCTACGCGGCCGACCTGTTCGACTGCGCGTTCGACGCGAAGGCCGCCCGGGCGTGCCTGAACGGCACCTGGACCTGCAACACCGAGTTCGGGGCCGAGTTCGCGTACCCGATCGGTCCGGCGGAGTGCGCCCTCGTGTGCGGCGCGGAGGTGGTCGAATGAGCGCGGTCCGTGGGCCCACGATCGGCGGCTGGGCAGTGTTCGCGGGCGCGCTCGCGGTCGGCGGGTGCCTGAGCTACGACCAGTTCGTCGAGCGGAAGAACGAGCGGCAGTGCGAGGAGCAGGCGAACTGCAACCCCGGGATCGACTGCGTGGAAGACACCGCGATCGACCCGGACGACTGCGACTTCGACCGGTCCGCGGCCCACGAGTGCCTCACCGGGACCTGGACCTGCGACGACCGGTTCGTCGGGTTCGAGGTGCCGATCCCGCCGCAGGCGTGCGACGCGGTGTGCCGCCCGGCGACCACCGGGTCGTCGTCCACCTCCAGCGTCCCCCAATAGGAGCAGCGATGTCGCGCAACGTCGGGCGGTGGGTCGCTGGGGTGCTGCTCGTCGCGGGCTGCGGCCCGTCCGAGTCCGAGTTCGTCGTCGAGTACACCGACGCGTACTGCGCGTACTACCTCGACTGCTCGGACCCCGCGATCCTGGTGTTCGACGGGCTCGACGCGATCGACGACTGTGTCGCGGTCGCCGGCCCCGAGAACGCCGCCCGCGCGTCCGGGTGCAAGCTCGAGCGGACCGCCGCCCGGGCCTGCCTCGACCAGATGGCCACCGTCGCCTGTCCGACCGACGGCACCCCGGTCGACGAGGCATTGCCCACGGCGTGCACGGCGACATGGAAGAACTGCAGCGATCAGCCCGAGGACGAACCGGCCGATGAGACGAACGAGCAGTAGGTGGTGGACCGTGCGTCCTCTCGTGGGGGCCCTGGTGTCGGCGGGGGTGATCGGCGCGGCGACCGAGGCGAGGGCGGCGGCGCCGCGGCCGGTGTCGGCGTCGAGCGAGTCCACCGGGACCGACGGCGTCAAGCACCTCGCCGCCCACGCGTTCGACGGCCTGCTGTCGACCGGGTGGGCCGAGGGTGACCTCGGCGACGGGGTCGGCGCGTGGCTCGAGGTCCGGTTCGACGCGCCGACCGACGTGTCGTCGGTGTCGATCTACCCGGGCTGGCTCGGCGGGTCCGACCGAGAGATCCGGGAGTACGGCCGCCCGAAGGTCGTGACGCTGTCGTTCGAGGTCGCCGGCGGCGAGCCCGTGACCCGTCAGGAGCGCCTGCTGGACCCCGGCGACCAGGGGCCCCTCCGCCACGACGTGTCGGTCGACGTGCCGAAGGTCAAGGCGATCCGGATCGCGCTCGACGAGGTGCTCACCGGCGGCCTGTACAGCGACACGTTCATCGCCGAGGTGGCGGTGAACCTGGTCGGCGGCGCGCCCCCGCCCGCGGTCGCCGACGTGGCCACCTGGCTCGGGTCCGACGCGGGCCAGAAGGCGGCCGAGGCGCAGCGGACGACCGCGATCGGCGTGTTCGAGAAGGTCACCTCCGCCGAGTTCGGCGACCGCGACGGCCTGAAGGCGCTGATGGACTGGGCGGCGGACGGCGCGCCGTACCTGCGGGACCGGGCGGCGAAGGTGCCGGCCGGGTTCCGGGTCCAGGCGATCCAGCCCGACCAGACGTCGATCGAGGCGCTGCTCAAGCTCAA
>JBEBJW010000617.1:0-5067 GCA_040079715.1 Myxococcota bacterium
GCCGCGCGGCCTCGACGTAGTCGCGGACCAACGGGCTCGCCGCCAGCACCCCGAGCGCCGACAGCTTCATCACCCGGTCGATCCGACCGGCGGCCTCGAGCTGGTGGATCCGGGTCCGGATCGCGTCGGGGTCGCCGTCGGGGTTCGCGATCGCCTCCGCGATCTCGCGCAGCGCGGTCCGCTGGGCCGGGGGGACGCCCCCCGTCGGCACCAGGTACGAGCCCCGGCGCACGGCGGCGCGGATCCGGAGGAGGATGCTCTGGTAGTCCATGCCCGACCGTGCCCGCCCCGGGCCGCGAGTTAACGCTACCCGTCGGCGTCGGCGAGCTCGAGGTCGACCTCGGACTCGAGGGCCCGCCGGGCCGCCTGGTTCAACCAGACCTCGTGCGCCATCCGCGCCATCGGCGGGAGCTCGGCGATCCGCGACCGGATCCGCTGGACCCGCTGGGTGACCGCGGCCCGGCTGACCCCGCTCCGCCGCGCGAGCTCGGCCTTCGACCCCGCCTCGAGCAGGTCGCGCAGATACACCTGGTCGACCTCGGGGAGCGGGCTGTCCGGCACCACCTCGACGAACGCGTCCGGGCGAGGCAGGTTCGCGGTCCAGTCCTCGATCAGGTCGCCGTCGGCGCTCAACACCGACCGCTCGCGATCCCGCCGGCGGATCGCCCGCCAGGTGGTCCGGTCGGCGATCGTCCGAACGAACCCGAGGAGCTCGGGCAGCGTCTCACCGCGGAACGCCGCCAGGCTGCCCTGCATCAGCTGGAGCAGGACCTCGCCGACGACTTCGTCCTGCTCGCCCTCGGACAGGGTGTTGCCGCAGTGCCGGCTGACGAGCGCGACCCGCCGGTGCGCGTACCGCGTGAGGATCTCGAACATCGCGCGCGCCTCGGGGGCGTGGCGATCGCAGACCAGCAGCCGGAGCTGCCGTCGGAGATCGACGATCTCCGTCGGCGACCCCTCCCCCTTCTGTGGTTCACGGGCCATGGTCAGAACCCGTTCGAGATGGTGATCGGATCTTCGACGACGGTGGACCCACCGGACGGCGGCGTCGGGGTGGGCGCCTCTCCCCGGCAGTGCTCGCAGGTCGAGGCCGCGTTCGGCACCGGCACGGCGAGGCCCCACTCGGCTCCGTAGTGGTCGAGCAAGCGCAGGAACGCCACGAACAGGGAGCTCATCGGGAATCCTCCGAACGGAGCAGGGCCAGATCCGGATCATGGCCGATGTTGGAATCGATCTCGGCGACGAGGTTCGGCGGGAACGCGCGGCGGGCCTGCAACAGCAGGGACCGGGCCTCGTCCTCGTCTCCCAGGCGAATCAACGTGCACAGCACGTTGGTGAAGTTCTCGGCGGTGCGCTGACGCTCGAGCGCCCGGGCGAAGTAGTCGAGCGCGACCTCGTAGTGGCGCCGGAGGTACGCGAGCACCCCGCGGTGCCGATCGACCGACGCCAGGTTCGCCTCGAGGTTCGGCCCGCCGAGGTCGAGCGCGGCCAGCTCCTGCTCGCCGACCAGGCGGGCGGCCTCTTCCCAGTCGGCGACCCGCGGATGGCAGGCGATCACGTGGAGGGCCGACAGGAGCAGCACCCGGTCGATCCGCCCAGCGACGTGCTCGGCGTGGAGGAACCCCCGGATGCCCTCGGGGTCGAACGGTGTGGACGCCATCTTCCGCTCGACCGACGCCAACACCGCGCGCTGAGCCCCGTCCACGTGGAGGGCGGGGGTGAAGTAGGCCCGCTGGTCCACCGCGTGGGTGATTCGGTCGATCAACGCCTGGTAGTCCAGTGCCACCCGTCGGCCTCCGTCGCTGTGTCCTGGATGTGACACCGTGTCGCGGCCCGTTAACGACCGCGACGAAAAAAAGCAGGTCGGCGGGTCGACGGGCGCCTCGCGCCGGGCCAGCGCCGATCGGCGCCCGGTACCCGGAGGGGCGCGCTCGTCACCTGCGACGGACTCGTCGCGGAGGTCCTCGACGATCTCGTGACACACGCATCGAGGTTGCGCTTGGGTGCCGTCGTGCCACAATACGACAGGAGTGCGACAGTCGGTCCCCCCGGTCCAGACCCGCACCCACACGAGCTCCGCTCGCTATCGTCGCTTTGGCCCGAATTGCGGTTCACTTGTCCAGACGGCAAGCGAAACATCCGCACATTCCACCTCGCACAAGTCGGAACATCCCCCCTGTCGGTCGGTCCGTTTGCAGAATTTCCACTTCCACGCTTGGGTGCACGTCGTACGTCGACAATGTGCCCGGGCGCCGTTCGGAGGTCACCGATGTCCGTCACCCCCACCGAGCCGAACCCGTCGATCGACCTCGATCGTGCCCGTCGCGCCGGATCGACCACCAGCGCGAACTCTCCGGTGATCGACGTTCACACGGCCACCGTCGCGGGTGACCGCGCAGCGGTGCGGCTGCAACTGGCGCGCGGGGTGGAGCCGGGCGCAATGTCGGCGGACGGGTGGGCCCCGCTGCACCTCGCGGCGTCGACCGGCGACGTTCGGATGGCGGAGCTGCTGATCGCGGCCGGTGCGCCGGTCGACCAGCGGTCCGGGGGCGCGTGCTGCGCAGGCGCGGCGCCGATCCACTGCGCGGTGGCGAGCGGGAACGCCGAGATCGTCGACCTGTTGCTCCGGACCGGCGCCCGCCGCGATCCGCGCGACGAAGCCGGGTACACACCGCTGTTGCTGGCCGCCGAGCGCGGCGATCTGCGGATCGTCCGGGCGTTGCTCAAGGCCGGCGCCGATCGGCGCGCCACCGTCGGCGAGTGGTCGGCGCTGGGGTTGGCCCGCCGCGCCCGTCACCACCAGGTGTTCGCGCTGCTGAAGCAGGTCGGCGTCACCTGATGGGTGCGAGGGGACGGCATCCGACGGCTACATCCCATCGGCTGCCTGCCGACTCCTACATCCCGAACGCCTACATTACAGTGTAGCCGCCGTCGATCGGGAACGTGTGGCCGGTGACGAACGACGCCTCGTCCGACACCAGGTACAGCACCAGCCCCGCGATCTCCTCCGGCTGCGCGATCCGCCGGAGCGGGGTGTGATCGAGCACCCGCGCCCGGATCGTCGCGTCGGTGGTCAACGCGGACGCGAGCCGGGTGTCGACGATCCCCGGCGCGATCGCGTTCACTCGCAGGCCCGTCTCGCCGAGCTCGGTCGCGAGGGTCCGGGTCATCGACATCAACGCCGCCTTGGTCATCCCGTACACGCCCTGGAGCGGGGCCGCGTCGATCCCGAGGATCGACGCTACCGACACGATCGCCGCCGGCTTCCCGAGGCGGGTCGCGACGTGCCGGATCGCGAGCTGGCGCGCCATCTCGAACGGACCCTTCAGGTTCACGTCGAACGTCTTGTCCCACGCGCCCCACTCGGTGCCCAACATCGGGCCGAAGTACGGGTTCGTCCCCGCGTTGTTGACCAGGATGTCCGGCAGGCCGACCTCCGCGACCACCGCGTCCCACCACGGCGCGATGTCCTCGATCTTCCCGACGTGGAGCGGGCGGGCGATCGCGGCGGCGCCGATCTCGGCCGCGACCGAGGCCACGCCGTCCGCCTTGCGCGACACGAGGATCACCCGCGCCCCCTCGCGGGCGAACGCCAGCGCGATCCCCCGGCCGATCCCGCGGCTCGCGCCCGTCACCACCGCCAGCCGGCCCGCCAGTCGTCCCATGTCCCCTCCGCGGTCGGAGGTTATCCCGCCCGCACTGGGGGTCGAGATGGACAGCAGCTTCCGGCCGGATCTGCTCGCGGGGCGGGTCGCGTGGGTGATCGGCGGCGGATCCGGCATCGGCAAGGGGATCGCGCGCGGGCTCGCGGACCACGGGGCGACAGTGGTGATCACGGGCCGGAACGCCGAGCGACTCGCCGCCGCCGCCGCCGAGCTCGGTCCGCGGGCGGTGCCGGTCGCGGGCGATGTCCGGGATCCAGCCGCGCTCGACGCGATCGTCGCCGGGATCGATCGGGATCACGGCCGGTTGGACATCGTGATCGCCGGCGCGGCCGGCAACTTCCTGTGCCCGGCGGTCCAGCTCAGCCCGAACGGATTCGGCACGGTGATCGACATCGACCTCAAGGGCACGTTCAACACCTGCAAGGCGGCGTTCCCCCTGCTGTCGAAGGTCGGCGGCACGATCGTCGCGATCTCGGCCACCCTCCACTACACGGGCACCCCGTTCCAGGTCCACGCCTCCAGCGCCAAGGCCGGCGTCGACGCACTGGTCCGCGGGCTGGCGGTCGAGTGGGGTCCGGCCGGGATCCGGGTGAACGCCGTCGCGCCGGGGCCGATCGCCGACACCCCGGGGATGTCGAAGCTCGCGCCGGGGGCGATGCTCGACGCGGTGGCCCGCGCGATCCCCCTCCAGCGCCTCGGCACCGCCCGCGACGTGGCTGACGCCGTGCTGTTCCTGGTCTCGCCGGCCGCGTCGTGGGTGTCGGGCGAGGTCCTGGTGGTGGACGGCGCCCAGTGGCTCGCCGGGGCGGGGCTCGCGACGGTGATCGGCCGCTGACCCCCGCAGCGGGCTACCGAGCGGCAGCCTCCCGGGCGACGAACCGCACCAGCGCCTTGTCGTCCGGGTTCGACTCGAGCACCACCACCCACGGACCGTCCGCCGGCTCCCACCGGTAGGTCGCCCGCGCCTGGTCCCCGTGGGTGGTCGCGGCCGGCGCGCCCCACCGGGTGGTGATCATCGGGACCGCCACGTCGTCGCGCAGCGTCAGGTCGACCTCCGTCAACACGGCCCCCTCGTCGGCGAGGATCATCACCACCCCGACGTTCGGGGCGCCGCGCAGGACCGAGGTGAGCACCAGGTTGCCGTCGGAGACCTCGCCGAAGATCTTGGTGCCGGGCTCGTGGACCTCCCCGAGCAGCGCGCGCGCCGCCGCCCCCGCCATCCCCGGGGTCGCCGCGGCGAGCGGAGCGGGCAGTCCCGGGGTCGCCGGCAGCACCCCCTCGGCGTCGGACCACACGATCTCCTGGTCCTTCGCCGACGGATCCGGGAACACCACCGTCGGGGTGGTCGGCACCGACCGGACCGTGTCCGGCGCGGACCCGCACGCGAACGACCACAGGAGCG
>JBEBJW010000618.1:0-5065 GCA_040079715.1 Myxococcota bacterium
GAGACTGGCGCCGATCACTTCGCGGCGTATTCCTCGATGTGGTAGCGGTACCCTTGCTCCGTCAGGAACAACTGGCGCTTCATGGCGAACTCCTGCTCTTTGCTGTCCGCCGTGATCACCGTGTAGAAGAACGCGCGCCGGTCCTTCGGACGGAGGATCCGCCCGAGGCGCTGAGCCTCTTCCTGGCGCGATCCGAACGACCCGGACACCTGGATCGCGACCGAGGCGTCCGGGAGATCGACCGCGAAGTTCGCGACCTTGCTCACCACCAGCCGCTTGACCTCACCCTTGCGGAACCGGGCGAACAGCGAGTCGCGCTCGCGCTGCGGGGTCTCGCCGGTGATCAACGGCGCCTCGAGATCCTGGGCGATCCGTTTGAGCTGGGTGAGGTAGGTCCCGATGATCAGGATGTGATCCTCGGGGTGGCGATCGACCAGGGTCTGCACCACATCGAGCTTGATCGGGTTCTCGGACGCGAGGCGGAACTTCTCGTTCTCGTCCGCGTCGTCGTACCGGGCGCGGTCGCGCGAGCCGAGCGGGACCCGGACCTCGTAGCACTCGGCCTCGGCGACGAACCCCTGCTTCTCGAGCACCTGCCACGGGAGATCGTACCGCTTCGGACCGACCAGGCTGAACACGTCGCCCTCGCGGCCGTCTTCGCGGATCAGCGTGGCGGTGACCCCGAGCCGGCGGCAGCCCTGGAGCTCGGCCGTGGCGCCGAACACCGGGGCCGGCAGCAGGTGGACCTCGTCGTACACCAGCAGGCCCCAGTTGTGGTCCTTGAACAGGTGGAGGTGCTCGTAGTCGCGGTCCTTGCTCCGACGCCAGGTGAGCACCTGGTAGGTGGCGACCGTGACCGGCGCGATCCGCTTCTCGGTGCCGGTGTACACGCCGACATCGGCCTCGGTCAGCGTGGTCTTGTCGAGCAGCTCGCGGACCCACTGGTTCACGGCCGTCTGGTTGTTGCACAGGATCAGCGTGTGCTGGCCGACCCGCGCCATCGCGACCATCGACACGATCGTCTTGCCGGCTCCACACGGGAGCACCACCACCCC
Organism: Myxococcota bacterium; assembly: GCA_040079715.1. GTDB lineage: Bacteria > Myxococcota_A > UBA796 > UBA796 > JACKER01. The sequence goes on from JBEBJW010000618.1 coordinate 1,056, forward strand.
GTGCCCACCGGACGGCTTGCCGGCCATGAACCACCGATCGGCCGCCTCCCGCTGGTAGTCGCGGATCCGGAACGGCTTGCCGTTCGTCTTCATGGCGTCACGCAGCTGGAACACGAGTGGATCACCCTCGGTGAACCCAGCCAGATCCGCCACCGGCCACCGCTCCTGGAGCAGCCGCTGCTTGAAGATCCCGCGCATCCCAGCTTCGATCACGTAGTCCCGGCGGCCCTCCGCCTTCAGCAGGTCTCCACCGGTTGCCGTCTGCAGCACCATCTTCTGGACGAACAGCGTCTCGAAGTGGACCCGGATCAACCGCTTCGGATCCGTCGGGTGCGGCCGGAGCTGCACCAGGCCGTACCGCTGGATGGTGTCGTCGATCGTCTGGACCACCGGGCCGGGGATGTCGAACTTCGACAGGGCGCGCAGGTTGTCGACGATCTCGTCGCGGCTCACCCCGACGCTGGCGGCGTTCCACAGCGACAGCGGCGTGATCCGGTACGTGTGCAGCAGCTCGGGCGAGCTCTCGAGCTCGGAGAACCGGGCGAGGAAGTCGCGAGCCCGGTCGAACTGCGGGTGCCGGGTCTCGAGCAGGACCTTGCCGTCGCCCTGGATGATGATCGGGTTCGTCGGGTTGATCGCCATCTACGGGACCATGTCCGTAGCCCCTCGAATCGGGATGGACGGGCGCCGGTGGTCAGACCGGCGATCACGTCGGGCGCTCGGGCCTTCCGGCGCGGGTTGCCGCGCATCGGTCGCGAGCATCGACCGCAGCACGGCCAACGCTCCCCGAGGGAACAATCGCTTCAACGCCCGGAAATCCGAGCGCGGGATCGGGAGCGAACGGACTTCGTCCAACGCTCTCCGCACTAAGTTACGGCCCGCTCGGGATTTGTCAAGCCCTTCGACAGACGATCACCGTACGACCTGAACTATCGGTCACCCTTCTTCGGACCCACGAGCGTGCGGAGCGTGGCGCGGACGACCACGTCTCCGGCCGCGTCGTGCAGGGTGACCGGGACCTGGAACTCCTGCCGGGCGCTGGTCTCCGGGATCGGGCAGGTGCACCGGCCGGTGATCGGCCCGCGGGCCTTCTTCACGTAGTCGAGGTTCATCCCGGCGACGATGAACCGCGCGTCGTCCGGCATCGCATACGCGAGGGCGACGTTGCCGGTGAGCTCGGCGAGGTTCGCGAGGGCGACCGCGTGGACCGAGCGCAGGTGGTTCCGCACGCCCCACCGGTCCTGCATCACGACCTCGGACCGCCCCCGCTCGAGCGCCACGACCTTCGCGCCGATCGTGCCGGTGTACGGCGCCGCGAGCCCGACCATTCGGCTGAACACCGACTTGCCCCCCGGGACCCGCGCGAGGCGGTCCCACAGGTCACGGATCGGGTTTCCGGCAGCGTCGAGGTTCAGTCCGAGCGGCATCCGCCCGACTAACCCGGTACGGTGGATCGTCACCCGGGGGCGTCGGTGGGGATCGAGGCGACGCGCGAGCGGATCGTCGACGGCGCGGCGGCGCTGTTCGCCGACGTGGGCATCGACGAGGCCACCGTCCAGGACGTCCTCGAGCGCGCGGGCGTGTCGCGGCGCACGTTCTACCAGTACTTCGACAGCAAGGAGCAGGTGCTGGCCGCGGTGTACGACCGGTGGGTCGACGGGCTGGTCCGCGCGGTCGCCTCGACGGTCGACCCGACCGCCGATCCCGTGTCGATCGTGGTCGCGGGCCTGGACGCGTGGATCACCTACCAGCAACAGACGGCGCCGACCGCGGTCCGGCTGATGGCGGAGGCGTCCCGGCCGACGTCCCTGCTGCACCCCCGCCGGGAGGCGACGATCGACGCGCTGGTGGCGACGATCGACGCCGCTGTCCGCCAGGTGGTGGGCGCGAACGTCGACCCGCTGGTGTTCCGCGGGCTGGTGCTCGGCGCGGAGGGCCTGTCGCTGCACCTCGCCGAGCACAGTCGCCTCGACGCCGAGCGGGCGCGGCTGCGGCGGGTGGTCGGCGCGTCGTTCCTGGTGATCCTCGGCCACACCGGCGAGCTCCCGGATCCGCCACGGAGCTAAGCGGGTACACTGGCCGGATGTGGACCTGGACGTGGATCGCGGCGTGGCCGTGGGCGTGCGCCCCGCGCGATCCGGGACCGCCCGCGCCCGCGGTCGAGCCGCCCCCCGACGCGGTCCCGCTCAACGTCCCGCCGGCGACCGAGGTCCTGTCGTTCCAGTGGCACGTCCTGCCGGATGTCGGGTTCGACGGGATCATCGACGCGATGATCCGCGAGGACCAACCCGACACGAACTTCGGGACCACCGACCCGTTCTACCTCGAGGCGACCCCCGGCCAGGCGAAGAGCGCGCTCGTCGCGTGGACGATCGACGCGATCCCGCCGGGCTCGGTGGTCGTGGGCGCGTCGGTCGGGCTGCGGGTGGTCCAGACCGGCCCGGGCCCGCAGGAGGTGTACCCGGTGCTCCGGGCGTGGGACTACGACGAGGCCACCTGGAGCTGCGCGTCAGGGTTCTGCGACGACCGGTGGGAGACGCCGGGCGCCCGCGGGGTGTCCGACCGCGGACTGCGCGTCGGGACCGTCGACACCTCGGCCCTCGGGTGGACCACCGTCGCGATGGGCGAGGTCGGCCTGCAGACGGTGCAGGGGTGGGTCGACCGGCCGGACACGAACTTCGGCCTGGTGATCGAGGGGACCGCCGACCGGGTCGCGATCCGGTCCAACGACGTGTCGGAGCCGACCGATCGCCCGGTGCTGACCGTCGAGTTCGTGCCGTCGGTGTCGCTGTGCCCGGTGTTCTCGCCGCTCGCGGTCGGCGCGATCGAGGCCCCGTCGGCGGTGTCGGGGATCGTCGGCGCCCGCCGCCCGGAGAACCGCGGCGTCCTGTTCGCGCTCCCCGGCGCGCCCGACGACGACCCGGTGGTCCTCGCGACCGATGGGGCGGGTGCGGTCCAGCGCACGCTGACCCTGCCGGTCACCGCGGGAGACCTCACCGGGTTCGCGATCGGCCCCGCGGCCGAGACCGCGTCCGGCAGCTACCTGTACGTCGGGGACCTCGGCCCGCGCCGCGCCGTGGACGATCTGCGGATCTGGCGGTTCCCCGAGCCGGACCTGGCGACGGCGGAGCCGCGGCTCGACCCGGACGCGTTCGTGCTCCGGTTCCCCCCGTGGGACCCGGAGGCCGACGGCTACGCGCTGCTGGTCTCCCAGAACACCGCCGACCTGTACGTGGTGACCGCCCGCGACGTGTACCGGTACCCGGAGCTCGTCCAGCAGCCGGACTTCCAGTACGAGCTGTTCATCCACGTGCCGCTGACCACGTTCCGCGACGATCCGACCCTCGACGCGATGGGCGTCCCGCCGGACGAGCGCGACGACTGGCGGATCCCGCGCGGGGGCGCGATCGACCCGGCCTCGCGGTGGATCGCGCTGCGGACCCGGCGCGAGCTGTGGATCTGGCTCGCCGACGCCGTCGCCGACCCGCTCGGGCTGCTCGGGCGCCCCCCGGACTGCGTCCAGCGCGTCGACGACGGCGGGACCGCGCTCGGGATCGACCCCAACGGCCAGGACCTGCTGACGGTCGGCCCCGGACGGTCCGCGACCCTCACCCGGTGGTTCGCGGGCGGCTGACCCCGGACCGGCCGCTCACCCGCCGAGGAACAGCGCGACGGTCGAGGTCCCGAGCGGATCGCACGCCCCGGCGACCACGTCGGCATACCCGTCGCCGTTCGGGTCGCCCGCGCCGGCCACCGTGTCGCCGAGGCCGTGGAGCGTCGACGCCGCCACCGCCGCGATCGGCGACGTCCCGCCGGTGATCCCGGTGACGAGGTACGCCGCGTCCGCCAGCGGCGCGCCGACGATCAGGTCGATCCGGCCGTCGCCGTCGACGTCCCCGGCCGCCGCGAGGGCCGCGCCGAGCCGGCCGCCCTCGGGACCGACCCACACCCCATCGGCGTCGGCCCGCCCACCGGCGGCGAGGGGCGCGAACCACAGCGCGACCTCCCCG
>JBEBJW010000619.1:0-5063 GCA_040079715.1 Myxococcota bacterium
GTGGGGACGGGATCGGGGCCGCGCGGGCGTCCGCGCGGTCCGCCCTGGGCTGCGGCGCCGGGGTCGCGGTCAGGTGGGGAGCGCGACCGGTCGACGCGGTCCGGGGCCGGCGCGGCCGAGCTCCTCGACCACCCCGCGGTAGTCGGACGCCCCGTACCTCCCCGCCGAACCGTTCGAGGCCGGGGAGGACGGGCTGGTGCTTGCCCTCGGTGTACTGGCCGATCGCGATGATCAACCGGTCGAACGCGTGGACCTCCTCGGCGCCGGCGTGGCGGGTGGTGACGGTCCAGCCCGCGTCGGTCGGGAGGGCGGCGATCACCTCGTGGTCGAGCCGCACGTCCAGGCGGAGCGCGTCGACCGCGTGGGCCCAGTACGCCCGGATCTGGGCCCCGGTGGGGTGCGGGTCCGGCGCGGTCGGCCACGGAAGGTCGGACAGGTGGTCGTGGAAGTCGTTGTTCTGCAACCGCACGCCCGGGTACGCGAGCGCCCACACGCCCCCGACCGCCGCGCGCTTCTCGAACACCGTCACGTCGTACCCGAGCTTCCCGAGCACGTGGGCCTGCGCGAGGCCCGAGATCCTCGCGCCCTCCGCCGCGCCCGAGGGCCGGCCCGGCGAGCGTACTCCGGTCAGCCGTCGAGCTCGCCCTCGAACGTCGCGAGCACGCTGCACTCGTCGCAGTCGTTCGTGGTGGCCTCGTCGCAGGTCACGGTGAGGCTCAGCTCGGCGTGGACGCCGTCCTCGTCGGTGGTGCCCGCGAGCCGCCAGCTCCAGACCTGGGTCGGGCGATCCCCCGGCGCGTTGCCCCACCGGCAGTCGAACCGGACGATCGAGCCGGCGCACGGCACCCAGCCCACGTCTGCGTCGACGAACACGCTCATCCCGTCCGCCACCTGCGACACCCGGATGTCGGCCTCCTCGAACACGGTCTGGACGTCGTCGTCGTCGCAGGTGTCGTCGACGAGGTCGCCGGTCACGTCGAAGTCGGCGTCGACGGTCGACAGGATCACGTCGTCGTCGTCGTCGTCATCGTCGTCCGACCCGCCGTGGCACCCGATCACCGCGAGCGCGCCGATCCACATCCGGTTCATGGTACCCCCCTCGTCGACCAGAAGCTGCCGGGGATGGTACCCCGAGCGGTCCGGTCCGGTCACCGGGGTGACCCGAACCCGCCGCACGATCTACAATCGTCGCTCGACCGGAGGCCGGCATGAACCGACTGCTGTGGATGACGAGCGTGGCGGTGCTGGTGGGCTGCGTGGACTACGATCCGCGGTCCGGGCTGTCGGCGGGCCTGCCCCCGTCGCCGGACGAGGTGGAGGAGGGCTGGGCGGTCGAGGAGTTCACCGGCCAGGAGACCACCACGGTCGACGTGATCGTGTTCGCCGACACGTCCGGCTCGATGGACGAGGAGCTGCAGACCCTCGGGGAGACGATCACCCCGTTCGTGGAGCGGCTCGCCACCCGGGTCGAGGACTGGCAGCTCGCGGCGGTCACCAACGGCGCCGGCTGCTCGCCGAGCGGGGTGCTGACCCCCGACTCGCCACGGTACGCGGAGACATTCGCCGACGCGCTGGTCGAGCCCGGCAACAGCGACGATCAGTCCGAGATGGGCCTGAACAACGTGGCCGAGGTCGTCGAGCGGTCCGGTCGGGGCGACTGCAACGAGGGGCTGGTCCGCGGCGGCGCGCTCCAGGTGCTGTTCGTCACCGACGAGAACGAACAGTCGCCCGGGTTCGACGAGTCGCCGGCCTACTGGCGCGAGTACCTCGATCGGATCGTGGCGGTCCACGGCGACGCCTCGCAGGTCCAGCTGTCCGCGGTGGCCGGTCCCACGCCGAACGGGTGCCGCGGGGCGGACCCCGGATTCGGGTACGACGCGCCGGTGGCCGCGACCGGCGGCGAGTACCTGTCGATCTGCGACGACTGGGCGAGTCAGATCGACCTGATCGCCGACAGCGTCGCGCTGCGGTCGACGTTCCCGCTGGTGGACGTGCCGGTACCCGACACGATCTCGGTCTGGGTCAACGACGTGGCGCTCGGCGCGTCCGGGTTCGACTACGATCAGCCGACGAACGCGGTCGTCCTCGTATCACCGGTCGGCGGATCCGACACGGTGGTGGTGGAGTACCAGGTCGCGCCGTAGCAGGGGCGACGAGGGGCAGGGCGCGCCCCGTCGCCCGTGGAGGCGGGAACCTCGCGAAGCGAGCATTGCCGAGGCCTGCTAGAACACGCTGTACATCGCCTCGACCTGCGCGATGTCGCCGGCGGTCAGGGTGTCGGACGGCGCGAGCTCGATGCCGCGGGACTCGAAGTCGTACAGCACCCGGACCGTGTCGAAGTCGGTCGTCGAGCCGGCGCTCACGTCGCCCCGGGTGTACCAGGCGTAGGTGTCACCGGCGGCCGAGATCGCGATCCCGAGCACCTGAGGGCGGGTCCGGCCGCTGGCGACCGAGAACGTCGTCGGCGCGGAGAACGCGTCGAGATCGGTCGAGGTCCCGCTCGACACCTTGTTGTTGTCGTACCAGGCGTAGGTGCGACCGTTCGGCGCGTGATCGACCGCGACGATCTGGGACGCGGACGCGATGGTCGGCGGCAGGGTGTACGGGACCGGGCCGGACACCGAGCCGAGGTCCGCGGTGGTCCCGATGCTTCGGGTGCCGTCGTCGTAGAACGCGTACACGTCCCCGGTGCCCTTCGCGATCGCGATCCCGACGATCTCCGACACGGTGTGATCGGGCACGACGAACGCGTACCGCGACTTGGTCAGCTCGAGGTCGTCGCTGGTCCCCATGGTCACCGTGCCGTCGGTCCACCAGGTGTACACGTCGCCCGACGGCGAGATCGACATGTCGACCACGTCGGCCTTGATCACGGTCCCCCCGATCGTCGCCCGCTCGAGCAGCGTGGGCGAGCCGTCGATCGAGAACCCGTACGAGCCGTAGTGCATCCGCGACGTGACGTCGTACGCGGTGTACAGCGTCGAGCCGTGGTACCACTCGCAGCCGGCGGCGATGCAGAAGTTGTTGTCTTTGCCGACCTTGATGTTGTCGAACACGCGCACATAGTCGTCGCGATCCGGGTGGGATTGCTCGTGGGCGAGGCCGATCACGTGCCCGATCTCGTGCACGACCGACTTCGTGCTGCAATTGCCCGGCGTCTCGAAGCTGGCCGGATCGGCGTCGGCGTCGAGGTCGACGCTGGTACCGATGACGACCGTGTCGTCGTCGTACCAGGTGTACACGTCGCTGTCGTTGGCGATCGCGATCCCGACGATGTTCGCTGCGCCGGGGGGCTCGGTGTACGCGACCGGGGCGGCGTGGGCGGTGAGGTTCGTGCTGGTGCCGATGCTCACCGTGCCGTCGGCGTACCAGGCGTACACGTCGCTGTCGACCGCGATGTCGATCTCCACGATGGTCTTGTTGGCGGGCGCGCTGTACACCGCCGGCGCGCCTTGCTCGTCGAGATCGCTGGTCGACCCGATGCTGCGCCTGCCGTCGTCGTACCAGGTGTACACGTCTCCGTCGTTGGCGATGGCGATCGCGACGATGTCCGCGACATCGTACCCGGCGGCCGGCGTGTACGCGTACTGGGCCCGCGCGGAGTCGAGGTCGGTCGACGTCCCGGCCGAGACCATCCCGTCGGCGTACCAGGTGTACACGTCGCCGGCCGGGGAGATGCCGGTGCCGACGATGTCGCTCGCGGTCTTGCCGGTGTTCAGGTGGATGTCCTGGGGTCCCTCGCCGACCCGGCCGACATCCGAGTTGCACCCGTCACCGTTCGTGAACCGCACGTAGTCGACCTCGGACGTCCGCTCGACGAACACGAGGCTCGTGGCCTGCTCCCACTGCGCGATCGCGTCCACCACCCGGTACGTCTCCGGTAGCTCGTCGTCGATCTCGTACGGGACGATCCCGTCGGTCCACAGGTAGGTCGTCGACGCCTGGCCGACGCCGCGGCGCCCGCGGTCCAGGTCCGGGAACGGAGTGCCGGCGGCGCAGGCGGCCTCGAACGCGGCGAGGTCGCCGACCACGATGTCGTCGGCCACGATGCTTCCGGACGACGTGAGCTCGAGCCCCGGCGGCAGGTCGCACGACGGAGCGCCGGTCGCCGCCAGGACCCGCGACGGCGCGACGCGGTCGAGGTCGTCGGCGCACCCGGCGATGCACACCCCGACCAGGGCGACCGACAGCGGGACGGCCAGGGCGGTGAAGCGATGGAGGCGCAAGAGATCCCCTCCTCGCGCGGGGGTTGTGCCGCGCGGGCACCCTCGAGAGAACCGCGCGACCCGCGCCGAGCCGTCGCAACTGTGTCGCAACCGGAGCGCGGCCACCGCCGTCACCGCCGTCACCGCCGACGCGCAGCCGCGCGATCCGCCGAGGTCGGTGCGTGGGCGCGATCGCCTGGAGACACGCGGGGGATCACCGAACGCGGTTGGCCGCGCCTACCGCTGATCCGCCCGCCCGGCGTCCCGGAGGCGGATCACCCACAGTCCGGCGGCCCCTGCGACGAACGCGACGGACACCGCCGCGAGCGCAGCCGCGCCGCCGATCCAGCTCGCGAGGGTCGACGCGATCCCCACCGTGGCGAACGCGATCGCGCCGAGGCCTGGCACGAGCGCCCAGCCCGACCGCCCGATCACGCCCGCCAGGCATGCGATCCCGCCGAACCCGAGCTGCAGCAGCCAGCTCTCGACCCACGGGTCGAGCCCGAGCGGCCGCCACACCCAGGGGAGCAGCGTGTCCATCGCCCACACGTCGACCAGGGCGAACGCCGCGATGGACGGCGCCGCCACCTGGAGCTGGACCGCGCGCACCGGGAGCAGCCGCCCGCCGATCGTCAGCGCCACCACGGCCCCGGTCGCGGCGACCAGCGCGATCGTGGCAGGCACCGCGTGGTGGTTCGCGGTGGCGATCCCGAACCCGAGCCCAACCGCGGTCGACAACGCCGCGGTGGCGGAGGTGGCGCGGCTCCCCTCGACCACCGCGAGGGCGAACGCGACCAGGCCCGGGATCACCGCCCCCCACGCCAACCACCCGTCGCCGAGCGCGTCGATCGCGGCGAG
>JBEBJW010000620.1:0-5063 GCA_040079715.1 Myxococcota bacterium
CTGCACCGTGGTCACGGTCGCGATGACGCAGACCGGCGCGGTCTATCGCCTCGAGGGCACCGACGATCAGTGCGGCGGGGGCGCCGACGCCGCGCGCTTCGGCAGGGTGTCGGTCGGTCGGTTCGCCAACAGCACCGTCAGACGCCGGCTCTCCGCCCCGCCCATCCGCTCCATCAGCAGCTCGACCCGCACGTGATCCGCGTCGATCTCGGCCGCCAGGATCCGCACCGGGTGCGATCCGACCAGCTCGCGCGGCTGGAACGGGACCTCGATCGTCGGGCCGGCGGGCAGCCCGGCGGCGTCGTCGACGTCGTCCGGGAGCTCGACCGCCACGTCGTCGATCTGCGGGGTGATCTCTGCCCGCTCCTGGATCGTGTCGACGTGGGCCTGGATCACGTCGGTGTCGGTCCGGCGGACCGGGTCGTGGATCGCGGTCAGCCGCAGGCCGGGCGTCTGGCCGATCACCGCGTTCCGGATCCGCTCGGTCATCCCGCGGAGCAGCTCGCCGTGGGTCTCGAGGACCCCGTGATCCTGCCGGGCGATCGCCGGGATCGCGGGGAATCCGAACGGGTTCAGGTCGAACACCACGTCCGCCACCGGGCGGGCCTCGGGCGAGTCGGTGTGGTTGACCTGGAGCACGATCGGCAGCGCCGACATGTCGAGCGCGAGCGCCGTCAGCAGGGTCTCGAGGCCGAGCAGCGCGTCCACGTTCGCCGCGTTCCGGTCGCCGCGGGCGTCGGCCACGAACACGATCCCGTCGACCGCGCGCATCACCTCGTCGCGGTGCGCCTGCAGGCCGATCCCGCCCGGCAGGCTGTACACCCGCACCACCTGCGCGAACCCGTCGATCGGCGCCGGATCGAGCGACAGGTAGTCGAAGTACATCGAGCGCTCGTCGCTCTCGCGCGGGCCGAACTTGTGGAGCGCGCTCTTGCTCCGCCCGGGGATCAGGGCGTGCAGGCGCTCGAGGTTCGTGTTGCAGCCCGCGCTCGTCGCACCGAAGTAGACGATCTTCGCGGCGAGCTCGCGGGTTGCGAAGTTGATCGTCGCCATGGGGAGGTGACGTCAGCCTACACCACGGGCGCGGGTTACGCGGTCGGTCTCGTCGAGGGGCGCCCCGTGAAACCGTTGATCCCGTGGTTCGAAGCACCGGTCCTGAACATCCCGATCGGCGATTTCGTCCTTCCGCTGCACGGATTCGGGTTGTTGGTCGCCCTCGGGTTCATCTTCGGCGGGCGGGCCGCGATGGGGCGCGCCAAGCGCCTGGGGATGGATCCCGAGGTGATCAACCGGCTGATCGGCTGGCTCGTGTTCGGCACGTTCGTCGGCGGGCACGTCGGGTACGGGCTGATGTACAAGCCGCAGGAGTACCTGTCGAACCCGATCGAGTTCCTGAAGGTCTGGCAGGGCCTGTCGTCGTTCGGCGGGTTCGTCACCTGCGTCCCGATCGCGATCTGGTTCTTCCGGTCGGAGAAGGCGCCGCTGTGGCCGTACCTCGACTGCCTCGCGTACGGGATGGGCGTCGGGTGGTTCTTCGGGCGGATGGGGTGCTTCGTCGCCCATGATCACCCCGGAACCCAGACCGACTTCTACCTCGGCGTGTACGGGATCTGCCAGCCCGGCCAGAACAAGCTGATCGCCTGCCACGACCTCGGGCTGTACGAGGGGCTGTGGGCCCTGTCGATGTTCGGGCTGTTCACGGTGCTCGATCGGATGGCGTGGAAGGCCGGGACCTTCACCCTGATGCTCGGGCTCGCGTACGGGCCGCTGCGGTTCACGATGGACTTCTTCCGGCCCGAGGTGACCGACGCGCGGTACCTCGGTTTCACCCCGGGGCAATACTGGTCCACCGTGTTGACGATCGTCTGCCTGGGCGCACTGGTGGTCCGGCTGCGGTCGTCGGACGCGCCGATCGGTCCGGCCCGCGGGGCGTCGGAGCCGAACCCGAGCCTCGCCTGACGAGCTTTTTCCGCCCGCCCGGGGTCGCGGGTCCCACCCGTCCCGGCTCGATCGATCTCACGCGCAGACCTGGAGACCCCTGATGACGTCGAACGCACCGACCTCCCCGCTCCTCCGCTCGAGCATGTTCTGGCTGGTGCTCGCCACGCTCGCCGCGTGCGGCGGTGACAAGACCGACACCGGCACCGGCACCGACACGAACGTCGACGGCGACGCCGACACCGACAGCGACGCCGACAGCGACACCGACACCGACACGAACGTCGACGGCGACACCGACACCGACAGCGACGCCGACAGCGACACCGACACCGACACCGACGCGGACTCGGACACCGACGCGGACTCCGATTCGGACACCGACACCGACGCCGACACCGACACGACCGACACCGCCACCACCACGACGACGACCGACACCGGCGGCACCACCACCACCACCACCGCGCAGTTCGACTGCTACGCCGACTACACGTCGGACCAGCTCCTCGACGGCTCGTTCGAGGCCGTCGGGATCGACGCGTACGACCCGAACAACATCGACCGGCTGATCTACAGCTCCCGCGACTACGGCCAGTACGGCAGCACGTCCGAGTCGAACGAGTACGACGTTGCGGGCAACCTGACCCACACCGAGTCCGACCTCGACGGCGACGGCGCGGTCGACTACGCCGAGGACCACACCTACGACCCGTCCGGCAACGAGCTGACCGCAGAGATCGACCTCGACGGCGACGGCGCCGCCGACTCGATCACCGCGAACACGTACGACGCCAACGGCGATCTGGTCCAGATCGCGAACGACAACGACGGCGACGGCACCGTCGACGATGTGTTCGACCTGTTCCGCAACGGCAGCGGCGTCCTGCTCGGGCTCGACGCGGACTTCGGCAACGACGGCACCGTCGACCAGCGGTACGCGTACGCCTACGACGCTGCCGGTCGACTGGAGTCGATCGAGATCACCGATCTGACCACGTCGCAGGTGGTGTACGTCGAGACCCACGCGTACGACGCGCCGGCCGGGGACTCGGGGACGATCTCGTACGACTACGAGAACGACGGGGTGATCGACTTCGTCCAGACCGTCACGTACGACGCGAACGGGTTCCTCACGTTCTACGCAGAAGATGCGCCGGTCGACGGGGTCAACGACCTCGAGCAGACGATCGTGTGGGACACCGCGAACGGCCTGATCGCGTCGGCCGACATCGTCAGCGACGACGTGATCCCGCCGCTCGAGACCGTGGTCCACCTCGACTTCACCTACGACGCCCAGCTCCGGCTGATCGACGAGCTGATCTCGATCTCGCGGGTCACCGGGATGCCGCTGCTCGACATCCAGGACCTCTACGTGTTCGGCGGCACCTGCCCCTGATCGCGTCCGGTCGACGGCGGTGACGGGGCGCCCCGGCTCGCTCCGCTCGCCGTCGGCCTCCGTCCGGGGTCGTCGCTGCGCTCCTCCGTCCTCGCGGGGCTCGGACCGCTCGCGGCTCGCGCCCTCCCGTCCGCCTGGCGCGGCCAGCGCCGAGCTACCGCTGCCGGCGCCGGGCCGCCGCCAACCCGAAGATCCCAGCGATCCCGATCGACGCCGCCGGCGCGTCGCCGCCGCAGCCGCACGCCCCGCCGCGGAGGCGGAACACCGTCGGCTGGGGCTCCCCCGTGTCGGTCGAGGGGAGCGTGTCGGTGTCGGAGGTGCCGCTGCCGCCGGTGGTGGTCGTCGTGGGCGGACAGTCGGCGCACGGGGGGCCGAGGAGCGCGCCGTCCGAGGCCCGGTGCGCGAGCGCGACCCACTCCCCGGTCCGCGCGATCGGGGCCACCCGCAGCTCGTCGAGGCCGCCCTGGAACTGCGTGTCCTGCTCGAGGTCGGGGTGCTGGCCCCACGACACGGTCGAGGTCTCGACGCTGTCGAAGTCGGCCACCGCCCAGCCGATCGAGGTCCCGTCGAGGTACACCGTGGTCCGTCGGAGGTCGATCACGACCACCAGCTCGTGCCACTCGCCGTCGTCGATCGGAGCCGGGGGCGCGAGCAGGGCGTCGTACGACTGCCCGTCGACGTCGCCGACCAGGTGGAGCCCGTCGGCCTCGCTCCGGACGATCACCGCCTCGTCGTCGGTCGCGACCAGCGTCTCGCGCGCGCCGGTGAACCCGTCCCGCTGGAACCAGCCGGACAGGGTGGTCGGTGCGTCGCGGGTCTGGTCGTCGTGGATCGTGGTCAGCGTCTGGAGGCCGTTCCCGAGGGTGGCGCCCGCGCCGACGCGACCGGGTCCGGGGGTAGCCTCGAACCGCGCCAGGATCTCATGGGTCCCGGCGGACGACGCCGCCCGCCGGCCGGTCGACAGGTGGAACACCCCGTCGAACGACGGCCACACGTCCCCGACGATCGGCGGCGGCGCGCCGGAGCCCCCGCTGTGGCCGGAACCGCCGGAGCCGCCCGAAGTGCCGGAGCCGCCGGAGCCGCCGGAGCCGCCGGAGCCGCCGGAGCCGCCCGGGCCCACGGTGGTGGTGGTGGTGGACGTCGTGGTGGCCGAGGCCTGGACCGGGCCCCAGTACACCCGCACCGTCTGGCCGGCGTTCGGGGCGAGGGTCAGCCGGACCCAGAACCACGCGGTGCCGCCCGCCGGGTCCCACGTGTCGAGCTCGGACGGGACCGCCGCGCCGTCGTCGCCGACGAACACCACGTCCGCGCCGTTCGGGGCCGCGGTCGACGGGTCGAACCCCGCCGCGGCGTCGAGCGTCGCCAGCACCGGCAGGTCCGCGATCACCGCCGACAGCGGCTGGGCGCGGACCTCGAGCACGAGCTGGTGCGCGTAGGCGTCGTCCCACCCGCCGGTGCCCGGAGTGGCGCGGGCGGCGGAGCTCCACACAGCGACCCAGATCATGGCCGATGGTAGCCGATCCGGCCGCCGTTCGGCCGCCTTTCCAGCCCCGCGGCCGAGGGAGTCCAGCCCCACCCCCGACCCGAACGGACGGGCCGTGACCAGCGGAGGCGAGGGCACGGCGTCACGCGCAGATCGGCGGCCGGCGGTCGCGCCACGGGTGGGCCGCTTCGAGCTGGGCCGCGACCCGGATCAGCGTCGCTTCGTCGCCGAGCCGGCCCGCGA
>JBEBJW010000621.1:0-5062 GCA_040079715.1 Myxococcota bacterium
CCCCGGCGTTGACCGGTGGCACCGTCGGGGGCGCGAGCCGCTCGGCGCCGTCGATCGGGGTCAGGGTGAGCTGGCCGCTGGTCGCGGTGATCACCCGGCCGATCATCTCGTCCGGCGCGAGATCGTTCCGGTGCGGGACGTGCTCCTCGGCCCAGTCGCGGAGGTAGGCGCCGTCGAGCTGGTTGCGGAGGCGCCGGCACTCCCGCTCGACGTCGCGGGCGGACGGCCGCTCCTCGGGCTCGTCGGCCCGCATCCACGCCGACAGCTTCAGGACCTCGGCCCGGTCGGGCGGGATCGGCCCCTCGGCGATCTCGGCGGTGTCGACCACCGGCAGGCCGTTGCCGTCGAGGTGGACGGTCGGCGCGTACTTCGGGCGGTCCCCGGTGACGATCTCGTGCAGCAGGACCCCGAGGCTGAACACGTCGCCGGCGGGGGTCTCGATCGCGTGGAGCCGCTCGGGCGCGATGTACCCGGGGGTGCCGCCGATCGAGTGGCGGGTCTTGAACTCGCGGGCGGCGAAGTTCGCGCGGGCGATGCCGAAGTCCAGCAGCCGGATCTCGCCCGCGGGGGTGACCTGGACGTTGTCCGGCTTGATGTCCCGGTGGAGCAGGTGGAGCGGCTGCCCCTCGGGCCCCTCCATCTGGTACACGTTGTGGAGCGCCCGGGCGACCTCGCCGACGATCTCGACCGCGACGCCCGGCGGCACCGGCCCGGCCGAGATCAGCGCCCCGCACGACACCCCGTCGACGAACTCCATCACCACGGCCCATTGATTGCCGACTCGGATGGGCGGCTCGACCCCGACGATCGCGCGATCCCGGATCAGGCCGAGGATCTTCGCCTCGTCCCGGTGGCGCTGGAGCAACGAGCGGGGCGGGTTCGGGTCGTGCAGGACCTTGATCGCCACGTCTTTGTGGAACCCCTCCGCCGCCTCCATCCGGGCGCGGTACACCTTGCCGAATCCGCCCTCCCCGAGCACGGACAGGAATCGGTATCGGACCTCGGCGTCGGCCACCCCCCCTCCACCGGCAGCTTAGCTGGCGCGAGGCGGGAATCAACACGGTTCGGTCGTCACCCAGTACGGGGACTGACCGGGGGACCGCCGGGGCGAGGCCGGGGGTTACAAGTTCGCCGTGCGCGGGGATAGGTTCCCGCGACCGCCGACGGACGCGGCCAACGGAGGAGACGCAGGTGAAGTGGATCCAGGCGATCGTGATGGTGTGGCTCGGCCTCGGCGCCGGCGTCGCGAAGGCCGAGACGCGGTCGATCTGCGTGTTCGACCCCGGCGGGCGCTCCGGTGACTACTTCGCGTTGATGTCGAAGTTCGCGACGAACGCGTCCCAGTGGGGCGTCGAGGTCGTGATCAAGCCGTACACCGACGAAGAGACCGCCGCGAAGGACTACGAGGCCGGCTCGTGCGACGGCGTGGTCGCCACCGGGGTCCGCCTCCAGCGGTTCAACCGGTTCGCCAGCACGATCGAGGCGATCGGCGCGATCCCCGACTACCCCACGCTCAAGCAGATGGTGACCACGCTGTCGACCTCCGCCGGCGCCTCGTCGAAGCTGACCCAGGACGGCAACACGGTCGTCGGGTTCGTGCCGATCGGCGGCGTGTACCTGTTCGTGCGCGACCGGAGCGTCGACTCGGTGGCCGAGCTCGCCGGCAAGCGCATCGCGACCCTCGACTACGACCAGGCGAGCGTCACGATGGTCGATCGGGTCGGCGCGATCATCGTCCCGGCGGACCTCGGCACGATCGGGCCGAAGTTCAACAACGGTGACGTCGACGCTTGCTACGCGTCCGCCCCGGCGTACAAGCCGTTCGAGCTCGCGCGGGGCGTCGGCACGAAGGGCGGGATCCTCCGGGCCCCCCTCGCCCAGGCCACGCTCCAGGTGATGATCCGCGAGTCGAAGTTCCCGGCCGGGTTCGTCCAGAAGGCGCGCACCGACATGGTCGGCCGGTTCGACGAGGCGCTCGCGATCATCACCCGGGCCGAGTCGGCGATCCCGGCCGCGTCGTGGGTCGACGTGCCGAAGGCCACCCTGGTCGAGTGGGACCAGATGTTCCAGGGCGTCCGGCTGAAGCTGCGCGACGAGAAGAAGGCGTACGACGGGTCGATGTTGACCGTGATGCGCCAGCTCCGGTGCAGCAAGGACGGCGCGCGGTCGGAGTGCGCCGAAGCCAAGGAGTAGCGATGCTCGCGACGGCGCTGTGGATGGCCTGCCGGGCGCCGGAGCCGGCGGACCCGGACCCGACCGGCGACGGTCCGACCGCGACGTCATCGCCGACCTCCTCGACCCCGCCGACCTCGACCTCGACGACGTCGACGACGCCCACCACGCCGGTGGACGGGCCGCGCCGGCCGTTCCCGCAGCCGGTGTCGCTGGCGCCCGGGATGCTCCGGCCGAACCGGGCGCAGGATCAGCTCGACCAGGACGTCCGCGACGCGTACGACCGGTGGGCGGGGCGGTACCTGCTCGACGCGGGGCCCGGGCCGGACGGCGCGCCCCGGTACCGCGTCGGGATGGACGATCGGGCGCACGCGCCCACCACGTCGGAGTCGCAGGGGTACGGCCTGCTGCTGACCGCGTGGATGGCCGGTCACGACCCGGACGCTCGGCTCCGGTTCGACGGCCTGTACCGGTTCTACGACCAACACCGGTCCACGGTCGACGACCGGCTGATGGACTGGTTCGTGCCCGCGGACGAGGCGAGCGGCGGCGCGGACGACGACAGCGCGTTCGACGGCGACGCGGACGCGGCGTACGCGCTGCTCCTGGCCGACGTCCAGTGGGGCTCGGGCGGAGACGTCGACTACGCCGCAGCGGCGCGCCGGGTGCTCGCGGGCGAGGCGGCGTCGGCGCTCGGCCCGACCACCGCCTGGCCGCTGCTCGGGGACTGGGTCGACCCGGACGGCCGGACGTACTCCGAGCGCACGCCGCGATCGAGCGACTGGATGCTGTCGTGGTTCCGCGCGTTCGACGCTGCGTCCCCCGGTGACGGGTGGGACCGGGCGGTCGACGCGGGCTATGACGCGCTCGCGCAGATCGGGGACGATCACGCGCCGCTGACCGGGCTCGTCCCGGACTTCCTGGTCGACGACGGCGCCGGCGGGCTCGCCCCCGCCCCGCCGAACTTCCTCGAGGGGCCGGCCGACGGCGCGTACGGGTACAACGCGTGCCGGGTGCCGTGGCGGATCGGCCTCGACGCGGCGTACACCGGGGAGCCCCGGGCGATCGACGCGCTGGCGCCGCTGTCGGCGTGGGCCCGGAGCGAGACCGGCGGGGATCCGTCCCGGTTCTGGTCGGGGTACACCCTCGACGGCGAGGTCCTGCCGGGGTCGCGGTACGTCAGCAGCGTGTTCGTCGCGCCGCTCGCGGTGGCGGCGATGGCGATCCCGGATCCGGCCGCGGGCCAACCGTGGCTCGACGCGACGTACGACGCCGTCCGGGACAGCCACGAGGGCTACTACGAGGACACCGTCACCCTGCTGTCGATGCTCGCGGTCGACGGGCGGCTGTGGGGGCCGTAGCCTCGGTCGCAGCGCCGCGCGGACCCAGCCTGCGGATCACGGCCCGAGGACGGCGCCCGGGTTGACCACCACCGGCTCGCACGCGCACCACTGCTGCTCCGACCAGCAGGCCGCGGCGGTGACGATCATCACCCGCGCGTCGGCCGACACGCCGTCCTTCGCGCCGGCGGTGCACACGTAGCCGGGGGACAGCGCCGCGAGCGCGACCGGCCCCGGGACCTCGCCGTCGCCGCGGATGATCGGGTCCGGCAGGCCGGGGCTCGTGGTGAGCTCGAGGTCGCAGGTCTCCGGCATCTGGTGGTCGACCCACGCGACGAGCTCGAGCCAGCCGGCCTCCTGGGCGTTCGCCCGCGCGAGCAGGCCGTCGAGCGCGGCCCGCCGGTCCGGATCGATGATCGGGGTCACCGTGGGGTTGCGGGAGATCCGCGCCACGCGGTCTGCCTGGACCCGGACCCGCTGGGCTGCGTCGTGCCAGGCCGCCGCGAAGTGCCGGAGCTTGACCGTGAGCGGGCCGCGGAGCGGATCCCGGCAGGTCTCGTCCAACGGCGGCGTGCCCGCGAACGACGATTGGAACCGCGCCACCGCCCGCTCGATCGCCTCGGCCGTCACCAGCCGCTGCTCGAGCTCGGTCTGGGCGTCACCCAGCTCCTGGGGCCCGGGGGCGAGGTCCGCGACCGGGTCCGCCGCGGCGACCCGGGTCCACACCGTCCACACCACCACCAGCCATGGCATGCTGAAGCCCGCGAAGTGCACGAGGGTATCCTGGCACGGCTCGCGTCGGACGGCGAGTCGCCGGGGTCGGTCGGGGCCACCGGGTGCGGCGTCCGCGGCCGACCCTCGCGTGACCGACGAAATGAACGATCCGGGTCCGCGGTATACAGCACGGGCGCGAGGAGGTGGGATGAGCGTGGACCAGCCGGTGGCGTCGGACCAGGGGAAGATGTGGGCGTTGTTGTCGTACGCCTCGTTCTTCTTCATGTTCCCGTTGGGGGTGATCCCGCTGCTCCAACGCGACGATCCGTTCGCGCTGTACCACGCGAAGCACGCGACGGCGGTGTGGCTGGTGTGGTTCGTGTCGAGCACGCTGCTGACGGTGCTGTACTCGGTGATCACGTTCGTCACGTGCGGGTTCGGCGGCCTGCTGTTCCCGATCATCCTGCTGCCGCTGCCGTGGGTGATGATCGTCGGGGTCCACGGCGCGATCCTGTCGATGAACGGCGAGTGGGCGGAGCCGATCGGCGGGTTCGGCCTCGGCGAGATCCTGTTCAAGTCGATCCAGCTCAAGTCGGCGGACGCGCCGCCGCAGCTCCCGCCGTCGCCTCCGCCGCCCCCGGTGGGCTGACGGACACCGTGGCGACGGGGCCGGCGCGTGGCGGTGACTGGTCCCCAGAGGGCGACGGCCGACGGGACGCCACCTGGCGCTTCGGGCCCCCGGACGACGGGTGGATCCGCTCCCCCACGACACCCTGCCCCGACCGTTCACCTTGTCCTGCGGCAGCAGAAGCCGCGTTCGATCGCGCCTTCCCCAC
>JBEBJW010000622.1:0-5056 GCA_040079715.1 Myxococcota bacterium
GTCCGGGTCGGGGCGCCCGGGGTCCCGTGGTTCCCGGTGCTCGGGGCGATCGACGGGGCGCTCGCGATCGAGGCCTGCCCGCGGATCCGCGCGATCGATGGGTTCGCGACGCTGACCGCGGTCGGCGCGGTGTCGGTGGTCGGCAACCCGGTGCTGGCGTCGATCCCGGGGCTCGGCGGGGTCGAGCAGGTCGGCGCGGTCGAGGTGATCGACAACCCGGCGCTGCCGACGGCGGCGGTCGAGGCGTGGGTCGGCGGGATCGACGCGGTCGGCGGGCCGGTCACGATCGACGGGAACGGCTGACCGCGGGTCAGAGCGACGCGCCGAACACCAGCGTCGCCGACCCGCCGTGGTCGAAGTAGGTCGAGTCGCACGGCGCGCCGATCGCGAGGTCCGCGAGCCCGTCTCCGTCGAAGTCTCCGGACGCCATCGACATCCCGAAGCAATCGGCCCCTACCGCGCCGGAGTCGAGCAAGATCGGGGCGCTGTCCACGTCATACGTGCCGGATCGAGCGTCGGTCCAGAGCAGGACGCGGCCAGGCTGGGCCCCGAGGTAGTAGGACCACGGCGCCGAGACCGCGAGGTCGGCGCTACCCGAGCCGTCGAAGTCGGCGATCGACCCTTGGAAGCCGAGCCACTCGTCCGCACGGCCCCCGGTGATGCGGTACTCGGCGGCGTCCGCCGAGCGCTCCCCGGTGAACGGGCCGAGGAACACGAACGCCTCGCCCAGGTCCCCGAACGCGGCCCCGACGAAGACATCGACCTGACCGTCGCCGTCCAGGTCCCCCGGCTGCACCTCCTGACCGAACGAGGCGTTGACGGTGACGCCCGTCAGTACGGCATCCGCGACGTCCCACAGGCGCGACGGACCCGCGGGTACGGACAGTACGATCGCGACCCGCCCGCTCTGGCCGGTAGACGGCTGAGGCGCCCCCACGACCAGGTCGCCGATCCCGTCACCGTCCAGATCGGACCGACCTTCGAACGCCTCTGCGCGATCGAGCGGATCTCCCGACAGCGCGAAGGCCCCGTCCGCCACGGCGTCCGGGTCGGAGGCGATCGGTAGCGCATAGCCGATCACCTGCCCCGCGTAGTCCGCAGGCAAGCCGGCCGTGCTGTTGATGGCTCCCGCGCACAGCGCTGGGGTTCCGTCGGCCGACGAACAGGCGCCCAGAAAGTTGGCCCCGATCCCGAACGCCACGTCCTCCACCGGAACGTCGACTGCGGCGTCGGCGGCTGCGGCCGGAATGGGGGCGCGGGTCCAGCTCGTCGGCAGATCGAACAGCCACGGTCTCGCGAACCCCTCATCCGCACCGACGCCCTCGATCACCACCTGCCCGGTCGCGGTGAGCAACCCGCTCGGCAAGCCCCAGTAGTCCAGCCCCCCGGAGCCCACGAACGTCGCGAACGCGGTGTCGACCAGGTATCCGTCCGCGAAGGGCTGCCGTAGGACGTACACGGCGCTGTGCCCGTCCCGATCACCGTACGTCCCGCCGCTCCACGGAGATGCGACGAGCACTTCGTCACATCCGTCAGAATCGAGGTCGCCCACGTCGACCGAGCGGCCGGCCTCGTCTGCAGTCTCGTCACCCAGGAGGTGAATCTGCGCGAGAATGGGTTCGGCGGTGCACGGGGTGGCCAGGCCCGTCGGTCGACTGTCGTGGTGAGGTGGCGCAGGGGGATCCTTCGGCTCGCCGACGCAGCCTGCGACGAGCAGCACGGCCGAATGGCACAGCCTGCTGGTGGTCGAGGCCATGGAAGTCCGAAGCATTGAACTCACTCGTGATCCCGACGGTTGCGGCAGCGCCGATCATACGACCGACCGGCTTCGCGTCGAGCCCGGACGGGCGATAGCCGGTCGGCCGGAGAGTCCGATGGCGCCCTCGAAGACCCGCTCCACCCCGGGCCTCGACGTCGAGGTCCACCACCTGCCGCGGGTGGGCTGGGCGCTCGCCCACGGGGACCTGCCGGTGATCCGCGAGGTCCGCGTCACGAACCGGACCGGCGCGGCCCTGCCCGACCTCGTCGTCACCGCGTCGATCGACGGGTTCACCCGGAAGGCGGCGGTCCACCGGACCCGCGGGCTGCCCCCCGGCGCGACCCTGGTGATCGACGACCTGCGGCTCGAGCTCGACGACGGCGCGCTCGCGGCGGTGACGCAGCCCGAGGAGGGGTCCCTGTGGATCGAGGTCGGCGGCGACGACGCGCTCCACGCCCGCGCGCACCCGGTGGAGATCCTCGCCGCGGACCAGTGGGCGGGTCCCGCGGTGCTGCCCGAGCTGCTCGCGGCGTTCTGTCGACCGGATCACCCGCTCGCGGCCTCGATCGCCGAGCCGCTCGGCTACCGGGCGGTCGACCCGCTGCGGATCGCCGATCGCCTGCGGGTCCTGCACGACCACCTGGCCTCGCTCGGGCTCGCGTCGGCCCCGTGGACCGACCGGGTGCGGGCGCCCGACCGGATCACCGACGACGGGACCGCGACCGCGCTGGAGGCGGCGCTGTGGATCGCGGCGGTGCTCGAGGGGAGCGGCCTGCACCCGCTGATCGCGGTGTGCGGGCAGCGCGCCCTCGTCGGGGTGTGGCGGGTCGACCACGCGCTGCCGTTCCCGGTGGCCGACGAGCTCCAGCCGATCCGGACCCGGATCCGGGCCGAGGAGCTGCTGTTCGTGGAGGCCCTGCCCGGGCTCGCCTACGGGGACGCCAAGGACGCCGCGCTCGAGGCGCTCGACGCCGGCGGGATCGTGGTCGACGTGACCACCGCCCGGCGGACCGGCGTCCGACCGCTCCCGGTCGGGGCGGACGAGGTCGCGCCCGGGTCCGCACCGGCGCCGGAGCAGCGGTCCCAGCGGCTCGAGCGGTGGAAGGCCCGCCTGCTCGACCTGTCGATGCGCAACCGGCTGCTGAACGCGCGCGACCCGCGGACCACGCTGCCGCTCGTGGTCCGCGACGTGGGTCGGTTCGAGGATCTCCTCGCCGCAGGCGCCGCGTACACCTTCGCGCCGCGGGTCCGGACCGCGGTGGAGGAGGCGGCGGTCGACGCCGTCGCCGCGTGCCCGTGGTGCGCGAGCCCGGCGTCGGGCCACCGGTGCGCGAGCTGCGGCGGACCGCTCCAGGTGGTCGAGGACCACGGCGACGTGCTCGCCGGGATCAGCGCGGAGTCGCGCGGCGCCAAGGTCGTGGTGGTCGACCTGCCCGAGGCCGAGCTCGCGCGGCGGCTGGTCACCCTGTACCGGAGCGCCCGCCACCAGCTCGAGGAGTCCGGCGCGAACACGCTGTACGTGGCGATCGGGCTGCTGCGGTACTACGAGAGCGCGGCCTCGACCACGCCCCGCGCCGCGCCGGTGCTGCTGTACCCGGTGCGGATCGAGCGGACCAGCGTCCGCACGGGGTACACGCTGGTGCGGACCGACGAGGACCCGCTCGTCAACGCCCCGCTGCTCCAGTACCTGCACCAGGTGCACGGGTTCGACTGCCTGGCGTTGGCGGAGCTGCCGCGCGACGACGACGGGGTCGACGTTCCGCTGGTGCTCCGGCGGTTCCGGCGGTTGGTCGAGCCGATGCCGCGGTGGGCGGTGTCCGACGCCGCGTGGGTCACCCAGCTGTCGTTCACCCGGTACCTGATGTGGCTCGACCTCGACGCGCGGTCGCGCGAGCTCCTCCGCAACCCGGCCGTGCGGCAGCTGCTCACCGACGACGACGCGCCCTGGCCGTCGCTCGCGTCGTTGCCGTCGGCCGAGACCGTCGACGCGCGACCGGTCGCCGATCTGCCGTGCCCGCTCGACGCCGACGCGTCCCAGCGCGCGGCGGTGACGGCGGCCGCCGAGGGCCACAGCTTCGTGCTCCAGGGGCCCCCGGGGACCGGCAAGTCCCAGACGATCGCGAACCTGATCGCCCACGCGCTCGCCCACGGGCGCACCGTGCTGTTCGTGTCGGAGAAGATGGCCGCGCTCGACGTGGTCCACGGGCGCCTCGCGGCGGTGGGCCTCGCGCCGTTCTGCCTCGAGCTGCACTCGAACCACACCCAGCGCACCGACGTCGTGCGGCAGCTCCAGGAGGCGATCGACGCCGCCGGGCGCCGCGATCCGGGCGACTGGGACGCCCACGCGTCGACGCTCCAGCGGGCCCGCGACGCCCTGTCGGCCACCGTCCGCGCCCTGCACGAGGTCGGACCCCTCGGGTTGTCCGCCTGGGACGCGGCGGACGCGCTGGCCGCGTACCACGGACGCGCCGATCTGCCGGTCGTGCGGGTCGACCTCGGTCCCCCCGACGCGCTGGACCCGGAGGCGTACCGGTCGCTGCTCGCGGACGCGGACGCGCTGCGGGACCTCGCCCAGGAGGCCGCCCCGGCGACGAACCCGTGGCGCCCGGTCCGGTGGACCCACTGGCGGTCGGAGCGGCTCCCGCAGGTCCGCGCCGCGCTGTCGGAGCTCGATCGGCGCGCGGCGGCGGTGGAGGCCGCGGGGGACCGGGCGGCGCTCGCTCCGCGCGGCGGCCGCGACGTCCTCGAGGCGCTCGGCGAGCTCGCCGCGCTGCTGTCCCGGTGCCCCGCGCCGACCCGCGCGCTCGTGACCGGGGACGCGTGGCCGCAGCACCGCCGGAACCTCGCCGCGTGGGTGTCGCGGGGGACGCGTCGGCGGGACGCGTGGGACCGGCTGCGCGACCGGTGGTCCCCGGCGCTGCTGACCGCCGAGCTGCGCCCGTGGCACGAGCGGTTCGCGGCGTGGGCCGATCGGTTCGCGTGGATCGCGTGGGTCGCCCTGTTCGGCGCCCGGCGGTCGCTCGGGGCGTTCGCGCGCGGCCCCCTCGGTCCCCACGCCGCAGTCCGCGACGACCTCGCAGCGGCGCTGGACCTGCGGGCCGACGACGCGTGGCTCGCCGACCAGCGCGAGGCGGCCACCGCGCTGCTCGGCCCGTACTGGGCCGGCGCCGACACCGACTTCGCGCAGGTCGAGGGGCTCGCGGCCTGGTCGGATCGGTTCCGGAGCCTGGTGGCGCGGATCCCGCCACTGCTCGGCGGTCAGCAGCGCCGGGGACCACCGGTCGCGCAGCCGGTCCC
>JBEBJW010000623.1:0-5053 GCA_040079715.1 Myxococcota bacterium
GCTGTCGGCGTTCCCGCTGGCGGGACCGGGCCCGGACCCGGTCGCGCCTGGTTCTCCGCTCGACCGCTCGGGGTCGGATCCGTTCCTCGACGCGTGGGAGCACACCGGGCTGCGGATCGCGTTGCCACCGTCGTTCGCGCAGCTCCAGGGGGGAGTGACCGCGGTGAACCGGATCCTCCGCGGGGCCCGCGGGTCGACGGTCGGGGTGCCGGACCTCGCCGATCGGCCGGTGGTGGTCCACGCCGGGATCGTGCACCCCGGCGAGACGATCCCGAAGACCGTGCCGGACGCGCGCACGCTGCGGCAGCGGGTCCTGATGCACGCGCCGTACGCGGCGGTGACGGCGGCGATCCTGCTGCTGCACCGGCTGTCGCCGGCTCGGGTCGAGATCGTCGACGACGGCGCCGGCTGGGTGGTGCGCGGCGGCGGCGACGACGTGCCGCTGCTGGACTGGATCGACGCGTTCGCCGTGGGCCGCGGGTGGCTCCCGATCCGGCGGTCCGGGGCAGGGCTCGGGGTCCGGCCGTTCGTGGCGACGCTCGAGGCGCTCGGGGTCGCGACGGCGGTGGGACGGGTGCTGGTGCTGGCGGAGTCGCTGTTCACCCGGCTCCAGACGGAGGCCGAGGAGAGCGAGATCCACGCGCGGCTCCAGCCGCTGGCGGACGCGGTGGACGCGGCGATCGGGGCGTCGGCGTGAGCGGGGCGCTGCCGCTGTTCGTGTACGGGGCGTCGATGACGGGGCACGAGCGTTCGCCGCTGCTCGGCGCGCTCGGGCGGCGGCTGGGCACGGTCCGCGGCACGTTGTGGTCGATGCCGGCCGGCTATCCGGCGTTGGTCCCGGGGGGCGACGGGCTGGTCCACGGGGAGCTGATCGATCCCCCGGACGAGCGGCTGCTGGGGCTGCTGGACGGGCTGGAGGGGGTGGACCAGGGCCTGTACCGGCGGATCCGGTGTGACGTCCGGATCGGGCTGCGGGCCGAGGTGGCGTGGGCGTACGCGATGGACGCGGCGTGGGCGCGGACGGGGCGAAGGATCCCGGACGGGCGGTGGAGGCCGTCGAGGCGGCGGTGAGCGGCGGCGGGTGGCAGCACGTGGTCGGTGCGCGGATCGCAGCCGTGCGACCGGGCCCGCGGGACGGCGTTCGGTTCGTGCAGCACATCGGCCGGGCGTGGATCGTAGCGCGCGATCGGCCGAGGACGTCGACCAGGTCGTGAAGCTGCGCCAACCGAACGCCCCGGTCGACGGGTGGGACGGCGTTCGGTTCGTGCAGCACATCGGCCGGGCGCGGATCGCAGCCATGTGACCGGGCGAGGACGTCGACCGGGCCATGAGCTGCTCCAACACCAACACCAACACCAACGCCGACGGTCGGCGGACAGGGGGGGCGTTCGGTTCGTGCAGCACGTCGGCCGGGCGCGGATCGTAGCGCCTCGGCCGGGCGAGGACGTCGACCAGGCCGTGAGCTGCGCCAACCGAACGCCCTCGGTCGCCGGGCGGAGGCGTTCGGTTCGTGCAGCACGTCGGCCGGGTGTGGATCGTCGCGCCTCGACCGGGCGAGGACGTCGACCAGGCCGCGAAGCTGCGCCAACCGAACGCCCTCGGTCGACCGGCGGAGGCGTTCGGTTCGTGCAGCACGTCGGCCGGTCGTGGATCGAACGGGAGGTCGTCGGGGCCGTCGGGAGAGACGTTCGGTTCGTGCAGCACGTCGACCGGGCGTGGATCGCATTCGCGCGACCCGGCGAGGACGTCGACCAGGCCGTCAGCTGCGCCGAACGCGCTCCTCCCAGCGGTCGATCCCGTCGGACATGCGGCTTTCCAACCGCACCTGCGGTAGACTGGCCGCATGCCGTCCGAAGCCGCCGCCCCCGAGATCCCCGGCTACCCGCTGCCCCGCCTGCTCGGCTCCAGCCCGCCGATCGAGCTCCTCCGCCGTCGGATCGGCCAGGTCGCGCGGACCCCGCTGCCCGTGCTGATCACCGGCGAGACCGGCACCGGGAAGGAGGCCGTCGCGCGGACCCTGCACGAGCTGTCCGGCCGGACCGGGCCGTTCGTGCCGGTCGACTGTGCCGCCCTGTCGACTCAGCTCGTGGAGACCGAGCTGTTCGGCCACGAGCGCGGCGCGTTCACCGGGGCCAACCAGCGCCGCGAGGGCCTCGTGTACGCAGCCCGCGGCGGTACGTTCTTCCTCGACGAGGTCGGCGAGCTGCCGCTCGACACCCAGACCCGCCTCCTTCGGTTGCTCGAGTCCAACACCTACCGGCCGGTCGGCGATGTCGGCGAGCGCAAGGCCGAGATCCGCGTCGTCGCTGCCACCTGGCGCGATCTGCGGCAAGGCGTCGCCGACGGCCGGTTCCGGGAAGACCTGTACCACCGCCTCACGATCGTCGAGCTCCACGTGCCCGCGCTCCGCGACCGGATCGAGGACCTCGATCTCCTGTTCGAGGGGTTCGTGTCCGAGTCGTGCGCCCAGGCTGGCCGGATGCCCCCCGCCCTCGAGCCCGCAGTGCGGGTCCACCTCCGCCGCTGGCCGTGGCCCGGGAACGTGCGCGAGCTCCGGAACGTCGCGCAGTACGTCGGCGCGATGACCGCTGGGGCGCGGGTCCGGATGGAGGACCTGCCGCCCGCCCTGATGCGCGCGCCGCCCGAGGTCCCCGGGACCCACCTGCCGATGGTGTTCCCCGCGTCCGAGATCCGGATCGACCTGCCGTACATGGAGGCGCGCCGGCTGTTCCTCGACGACTTCCAGCAGCGCTACGTCGAAGCAGTGCTCGAGGGCCACGACGGGAACGTGTCGGCCGCGGCGCGCGCCGCAGGGATGGACCGCCGGTCGATCCAGCGGATCGTCAAGCGGGGGCGCACCGGACGGTGGATGGACTGATCTCCGGACCGCGCCCACAGCGACCAGGCACCGCGGGTTACTCTCCGGAGCCACGCATGCACGAGATCACGTCCGTCATCCCCGACGCCGACCCGAACCGCAAGCAGCTCCACTTGCGGCGGATCGGGCTACGGGTCACCGAAGGGGTCGACGCCGGTCAGACGGCGGAGTTCGATCACGACGTGATTCGGATCGGCGCCCACCAGGAGGGCAACCACTTCCTCCTGAACGACACCACCGTCAGCCGGCGCCACGCCGAGATCACCCGCACGCCCGAAGGCCTGGTGCTGCGTGACCTCAACTCGCGCAACGGCACGTTCGTCGGGGGCCTCCGGATCAAGGAAGTGTACCTCGGAGACGAGCGGTCGTTCCGGGTCGGCAAGACCGAGATGTCGTTCGAGCTGCTGGACGAGGTGGTCGACATCGTCCCTGCGCGCGAGACCATGTTCGAGAACATCGTGGGACAGTCCGTCGCGATCCGCGAGACGTTCTCGGTGATCGAGCGGGTCGCGCGGACCGAGCTGACCGTGTTGGTCACCGGCGAGACCGGGAGTGGCAAGGAGCTCGTCAGCCGGGCGATCCACCAGCGCTCGCCGCGCCGGGGCGGCCCGTTCGTGGTGTTCGACTGCGGGGCGGTCGCGCGCAACCTGATCGAGAGCGAGCTGTTCGGCCACGAGCGCGGGGCGTTCACCGGCGCGGTCACGTCGCGGGCCGGCGTGTTCGAGAACGCGAACGGCGGGACCATCTTCCTCGACGAGCTGGGGGAGCTGCCGCTCGAGCTGCAGCCCGCGCTGCTCCGGGTCCTCGAGCAGCGGGAGGTCCGACGGGTCGGCGATCGCAAGGTCCGCCCCGTCGACGTGCGGGTCGTGGCGGCCACCAACCGGGACCTCCAGGCCCTGGTCAAAGACGGCAAGTTCCGCGAAGACCTCTACTATCGCCTCGCGGTGGTCGAGATCTCGCTTCCGCCGGTGCGCGAGCGGATCGAAGACCTCCCGATGTTGATCGAGCACCTGCTCCGGTCGGCCACGTTCGATCACAGCGTCCGCGGGGTCACCCCGGACGTGTTGCAGCTCCTGTCGAGCTACCACTGGCCCGGCAATGTCCGCGAGCTGCGCAACACGCTGCTCCGCGCGATCCCGTTCTGCGAGGGCGACCTGATCGACATGCAGGCCCTGCCGGAGGCCCTCCGCGTCGGGCCGTCCGAAGCCCTGCGGTCGGGCGCGCCCCAAGCCGCCGCGGCCGTCCCGCGGCCCGGGGCGGGCCTCGCCGGGCTGCCGTTGCCGGACGGGGAGCTGTCGCTCAAGGAAGCCAAGGATCGGTTGATCGAAGCGTTCGAACGCCGGTACCTCGAGGACCTGATCGAGCGGTGCGAGGGCAACCTGTCGAAGGCCGCCCGCGACGCCGGGGTCGATCGAAAGACCATCGCGCGGATGTTGAAGCGCCACGGAATCGGCGTCTCCTCGACCACTTGACCCGCGGTGAACGGCCGGTCACCCCGCGTTGACCGGTCCGGCCGGCTCTGGTACGGTGCCGGCACAGGGATCGGCCCGGCGGGGCCCACGGAGTAGCGCGGAATGCCAACGGCCCACGGGGATCGCCTCGCCGCGATCAAGCAGGAACTCAACGACCTCCTCGAGTCGCGGATCGGGGACCTCCTCGGGGCGGTCCGCGCCACCCAGGAGCTCACCCGTCGGCTGGTGTCGACGGAAGAGGAGATTCGGCGGCAGAGCTTCCTCAAGGAGCGGCTCGAGGCCGAGCTGGGGCCGCTCAAGACCCGCGCCGACGGCCTCGGGGTCGAGAACCGGGACCTCCAGGCTCGCGTCGACCGGCTGCGCGAGAACGTCGGGCGGATGAAGTCGCTCCGCGACGAGCTGATGAGCAACCTCTCCAACCTGAAGGGCGAGATCGGCGATGAGTGAAGACCTGCTGCGCACGGCGCGGCAGTTGCTGGCCGAGCTCGCGGCCGACGAGGCCTACCTCCGGGCGCTCGCGTTCGAGGCCCTGCCGTACGACAAGGTGATGGCGGTCGAGCGGCGCGCGAACCGCCGCAGCGCTGCTCTGCTCGCCCGGCTCGGCGTCGCCGAGTCCGCTCCGGCCGCGTTCGACGGGCCCGACTCGACCGACGAGCTGCTGTCCGCGGCCCGCCCGGCCCAGCCGCACAGCGCTCCCCCGCGG
>JBEBJW010000624.1:0-5036 GCA_040079715.1 Myxococcota bacterium
ACCGTGTCCCCCGCCCCACCCGTACGCGCGCACTCTGACCGAGAGCTGCTCGACCTGGCGCTCAACGAGCTCGCACTGGCTTCTCCACGCGCCCCGAGCGGCCCCTCCGTCGTGCGCCTCGTCGAGCGCCTCACGCCGGCCATCCAGGCACGGGTCGTCCGCGCGTTCCTCCGGTTCGGGTGGTGGCGGGTCCAAGCCCAGCTGGCCGAGCGGACCCGGGATCAGGTCCAGGTCGTGTGGGCGAAGCTCTTCGAGAACGAGGCCCGTGTGCTGCGGGCGTGGCGGGAGGACGGCGGGCTGTCGCTCGAGGGGTGGGTCGGCCGGTTCGCGGCCCTCCGCACCCGGGATGCCGTCCGGGACATGGGCCGACAGCCTTGCACCGAGGGTCAGCCGCCGCCGGAGTCGTTCGGCTTCCGTGCAGAGGACGGCAGCCCGGAGGACCAGCAGGCCGCCCGCGAGCTGTGGCGCAAGGCGCGGGAGTCGGTGATGTCCGAGAGCTCGGAGCTCGGCCGGACGATGTTCGAACTCCTCCTCGACCAGGACCTGTCCATGGAGGAGATCCAGGAGCGGACGAACATGACCCCGAATACGGTCCAGCAGTGGCGGAGCCGGATCCGGGCAGCGTTGCGGGCGACGTTCGACCGGCTGTCAGTTCCCGATCGCGGGGGCGAATAGGAGTCGACCAATGTCACGCCGTGATCCGATCCTCGACGAGCTGGCGTCGTTCGACGAGTCCGACCTTCCCGAGCTCGGCCCGGAGTGGGACGAGGTGGCGGCCGGCGCGAGCCCGCCGGAGGGGGAGGTGTCGGCGCTGGCGGAGGCCGCCCGAGAGGCCCTCCAGCCGATGGATCCGGCGGTTCATCACCGGATCGCCCACTTCGCCGCGGCCCACTACCAGCGGCGGACCGACCCCCCTCGCGCTCGTTCGGCGTGGTGGTCGTTCGCGGTGCTCGGCGGCGCCGTCACGGCCATGGCCCTCGTGGTCGCAGGACGACTCTGGGTCGAGCCCCCTGCGGACTTGGCGCCGTACCGGGCGGAGTGGCGCTCGGGAGCGCTCGATGTGCGCGGAGAGACCGCTCCGGCGGTCGGCGACTGCCGCGACCAGGCGAGCGGAAGGCGGTTCGTCCCTGGCTCGCGCTTCGAGCTCACCCTCGCGCCGGCCACCGCCGCCACCCACGTGGAAGCGAGGGTGATGGTGGACGGCGACCACCCTCTGCCGGTGGAGATCTCGCCGGCGGGGGTGGTCACGATCCGGGGGACGGCCTCCGACGGCGCGCTCGACCTCCCTCCGGGCTGGCACTGCCTGTCGGTGACCCTCTCCTCCGCCGAGGGTGGGCTGCCCCCCTCCGAGCCTGGAGGGCAGCACATCGAGATCGGGTTCTGGCTCGACCCGGCCGGTCCCTGACAGGCTGGCTAAGGGCGCTGAAGGACCGGGATCTCGGCCGCGTACCCCACGCCGCCGGACTCGAAGGTCAACACCGCCCGCGCCGGGACGTTGGTGACGGGCAGGCGGAACGTAGCGGGCTCGGCGCGGAGCGTCAGCGTGTAGCGCGTCCACGTCGACCGGCCGGCCTCCTGGGTCGACAGTCGGAGCCCGGACACCTGGTTCGGCTGGAAGTTGGGGAGGTCCATGGTCAACTGCCCGGTGGCGTCGCCGACGACGAAGTCACACACCGGGCACTGGGCCGTGTCCGGGGCCGGAGACGTGAACGGGCTGTAGGACGCGAGCGCCACATCGCTGCCGTAGATCGTGTCCTCTTCGGAGCCCTCGACCACTTCGCAGGTCTGGCAGTCCGCCAAGACGGGCCAGTCGAGACTCGCGGGCGCGCACTGCGCGATCCGATGCACCCCCGGATCGCCGTACACCGTCCCGAAGTCGGCGGTCCGTTCGAGGTCCTTGCCGTTGGTCCACACGTCCAGGACGACCTCGTCGGCGGTGGCATCCGGCCCGATCCTGCTCCAGGCGCGTGCCGCCCCGACGGACACCGCGACCGCGGCAAGGGAGGTCCCCGTCAACGGGGAGCGCTCGGGGTCGGTGGTCACCCCGAGAGCGTAGGCGACGAGCGGCGTCGAGGCGTGGGATGGCCGGCTGAGACCGATCGGAAGCTCGTCGTAACCGATGGCGCCTGCGGCGTAGACCAGCGGCGGCGTCTTGCCGCCCGCCGGGTCGCCGCCGGGCACGGCCGGCGTCGGCAGGGAGAACGCGTCGCAGCTCCAGTCGTGGTCGGTGGACCAGGCGGCCGGGTACTGCGGGGTCGAGTCCTGCGTGGGCCCCGAACGATTCCCTGCGGCCGCGATGATCAACGCGCCCGAACACCGCGCGTAGATCAGGGCGTCGCGCAGCGCCGCCACGTCATGGTGGTCTGCGAGGTCCGCGTAGTCGGCGTGGAAGGCGAGCGAGAGGTTGATGACGTGGGGCTTTTCGCCCGCGTCCAGCACCGACCGGTACACCGCCTGCGCGAGCCAGTCGACCGTGCCGAGACGTCCGCCATCCCCCAAGAACCACTGGACACGCTCGTCCTCGAGCCGAAGTGGCATGGCGATCCGGTGGACGATCTCCACCGTCCCGCAGCTCTCGCTCGGGCAGAGGTGACGGGCGAGCCGGGCCATCGCCTCCCCGTGGTCGTCGAGCGTGGCGTCGCCGGGATCTCCGGGGCCGCTCGGGCTCGTGTCCAGCAGCGTGAGCCGCACGGGGCCATCGCCCGGTTCGCCGAGGAAGCAGAGCTCCTGGTCGGTCTTGTCCGCCAGCCAGGCCGCGGCGGCCCCCGACTCGGGCGCCACCACCTGCTGCTCGACGGTCGCCCCCTGCAGCGGCACCTGCTCGACGGCGCCGGGCGCCGGCAAGTACAGGCAGTACCGACCGAGCGGCGGGGGCGGGGCTGCCCCCTCGACCTCGTTGACCCGCGGGTCGCTCGCTGGATCCTGACCGAGCAACGCGCTCTCGTCTGCGCCGATGCTGAAGAGGGGGCGGGCGATCCACCCCATCTGGGGCGCGCAGATCCCGTTGGCCCCGTCGATCCTGATCCAGGCTCGGTGGTCGATCTCCGGGGTCTGCGATGGAGGCGACGCGGGGAACAGCCAGTCGCAGCCGACGAGGAGCAAGGGCAGTAAGGACGCAGGGTTCATGGACATGTTGGATCCTATTGTGTCAACAATCGGTACGATGCTGCGTCATCCTCGCCTTGGCGCTTCAGCGCCAGCACGGCGGTCCGGTAGCGTTGGGCGAACGGCGATGGGGGCCCGGCGTAGAACGCCTCGGCGAAGTCGAGCGCCACACGGTCGGCCACCGTCCGTGACGTGGCGACCACGGCCTCGGATCCAGCCGCCACGAACGCCTGAGCGATCCCGAGGGAGCTCGCGCCGGACTGGCGGCCGGTCTCGCAGGCGTTGAGCACCACCACGCGCGGCACGCTGGGCAGCGCGAGCACCGCCGCCACGTCGAGGATGTCGTCCCCGGCGAGCGCCAGGTGTGACTTCCAGCCATCGTCGGCCTGGGCGTGCCCGGAGAAGTGCAGCCAATCCGCCCGAGCGATCGCCTCCGCGGCGGCGGCGGCGGTGGCTTCCTCCCCGGACAGGCGCTCCAGCTCGTCGGGCGGGAAGTGAGCCACGATCACCTCCGCCTCGGCGAACCGCCCTGGAGCGCTGTCGGGCCTCGGCGCCCGACGAGACGAGGTCGAGGCCGTACGCCACCACCGCGGCATCGAGGAGGATCGTGTGCAAATCGCGGTCCGCCAGGCGGGCGTGCGGCAGGAGCGTGACCCGCTGCGCCCCCTCCACGAACGCCACGAACGGCGCCACGAGCGCGGCGTCGTCTGCCGGCCCCTCCCACCGATGGACCCGCACCTCCGAGCCCCGCTCGGCGAACCCGATCCAGCCGGGGCCAGAGGGGTACCATCCCAGCAGGACCTCGCCGGGCTCGGGGCGACGGCGGATCAGGTCGACGCGAGCGCCGAGCGCGGCGGTCCCTTGGTCGAACCAGCGCAACGCCTCCGATTCGTGGCGGGCGCGCGCCTCATCGATCGCCGGCCGCTGGTCGAGCGGGAGGTCCGCCGGATCCGGGAGGGCCTCGGCCGCGCGCCGCTCCGCGCGGAACCCGGCGACCGCAGCGGCCCAGCCGGGAGGGCGCGGCCCCTCGGCGTCCAGGCGGATCGTCTGGTGGAGACCGGCGATGTATTGGACCCGTTGGTTGCGGAAGGCGTCGAAGGCTTCGCGGTCCCGCCCCTGTGCCAACAGCAGCTCGGCGAGGTTGGCCGTCGCGCCGTCCCGCTGGACGAGGTATGCCGCGCGGCCCAGGTGGACCGGGACGAGCAGCCCCTGACGAAAGAAGAGGGTTTGGGCCTCGGAGAGGGCGAGGATCGCCTGGTCCGGGTGGCCGCCCGCCGCCAGCGCCAGGCCCTGACCCCGCCGAGCCATCCATGCGAGCTCGAGGCGCTCTCCCGCCATCCGTTCGAGGCGCTCCCAGGCATCGAGGGCCGCCGGAGCGTCGCCGCGACGGAGCGCGATCCGGCCCTCGATCTCCAGACTCCAGGGCTCCTCGAGCTGCGGCGCTGCTGCCCGGGCTGCCTCCAGGTGGTCGACTGCCCCCGGCAGGTCGGACTGCCCGAGCGCTACGAGCGCGAGGTTGAGCTGCACCTGCGCGGTGTAGGTGTCCCGGTCGTGGGCCGGGCCGCAAGGCCCTCGCGACAGCAACTCCAGCGCCTCGGTGAGGATCGGCCCGGGCTCGGGCAGATCGCCCGGGACGGGGCCGTCGGACTCCGCCAGCTGCAACAGACCCCACGCGTACGCGTTCAGCACCTGCGCGCGCCCGCACGGGTCCGGCTCGCTGGCCGACGCGGCGACCCGGGGGGCGAACTCTGCCAACGCCTCGCTGTCCCCGCTGCGGACGAGGCTCCCGATCCGGAGACGCTCCGCCTCGGACGCTCGATCCGAACGCCCGAGCCGCTCCGCGCGCCCGCGAGCGCGCTCGAGCGCCGCCAGCGCCATCCGATGATCCCCTGTCGACTGTCGAGTGACACCCTCCCAGTAGTCTGCCGACC
>JBEBJW010000625.1:0-5025 GCA_040079715.1 Myxococcota bacterium
CGGCCTTGTCGGTGCAGTCGCCGCAGAAGACCGAGCAGGTGCCCGCGCAGCACACGCTGTCGGACGTGCCGCCCGCGCCGCCGGCCCCGCCGACGTTGTTCGAGCAGCTCGTGTTCGAGCCCGCGCCGCCGCCGCTCGGGCGGCTGGTGCTGCAGATCTGGGTCGCGCCGCCGCCGGGGCCGTCGATCCCGCGCGCAGAGCCCGCCGACACCTGGGACGCGTCGGTCCCGGCCGTGCCCGCGAGGCCGGCCGC
Source organism: Myxococcota bacterium (assembly GCA_040079715.1). Classification (GTDB taxonomy): domain Bacteria; phylum Myxococcota_A; class UBA796; order UBA796; genus JACKER01. The sequence continues at coordinate 254 of JBEBJW010000625.1, forward strand.
GCCGGCGCCCTGGTTGACCTCGAGCCGGGTCAGGGTCAGGGTGCTGCCCTCCGCGTGCACCGCGTAGCTGCTGCGGCCGTTGCGGTTGGTGGTGCCGGTCGCGGCGGACCCGTCGATCTGCAGATCGACCAGCGACGCGGTGACGCTGCGGGCGGTCACGGTGATGAACTCGTTGTCCACCGCGTCGAGCCCGCCCTGGAGGGTGACGGTGAACCCGGGCGCGAGGTTGTCGCCGCGGACCCAGTTCACGTCGAACCCGCCGTAGATCTCCATCCCGTCGACCAGGTCGACGCCGCCGCCGTACGTGCCGGTCCGCACGTACACCTGGTGGAGGCCGAGCCCGTCGGCGATGCCCTGGGCGTAGTCGATCGTCTTGCACGGCTGCGCGAAGCTGCACAGCAGGTTGTTGAGATCGCTGCCGTTCTTCGCCACGAACGCCGCGTTCGCCTTGTTGCCGTCGATCCCGTCGCAGTCGTTGTCGGTGAACGTCGCGTCGGGGTCGTCGGGGGCGCCAGGGAACGTGGTGTCGTCGCCGTCGTCGCAGTCGCCGTCGCAGGTCGAGAACGAGTCGCTGTCGAGGTCGTCCTGGTTCAGCGCGGCGTCGGCGTCGTCACAGTCGAGGTCGTTGCCGACGTTGCCGGACGGGATCCCGTCGCAGGTGGAGTCCTCGGGGCCGGCCGGGTCGCCCCAGCCGTCGGCGTCGGCGTCCGGCCACGACGCCACGAACAACAGCCCGTCGTCGGCGATCGTGTCGCAGTCGTTGTCGCGACCGTCGCAGATCTCGGACCCGCCGGGCTCGTTGCCCGGATCGGCGTCGTCGCAGTCGTCGCACACCGCGCTGCCGTCACCGTCGCCGTCCGGCCGATCGAGCGTGCCGACCGCGCAGTCGTCGTTCAGCCCGTTGCAGGTCGTCTCGGACGCGCCCGGGTTCACGCCGGGGCGGGTGTCGTCGCAGTCGGTGTCGTCGGCGACCTTGCCCGCGGGCGGCCCGAGGCAGGTCGAGGTGGTGGCGCCGAGCGCGTTGCCGAACCCGTCGCCGTCGGCGTCCGGGTAGTAGGTGACGTTGACCTGGTTCTCGTCGGCGGACCCGCTGCAGTTGTTGTCGAGCCCGTCGCACAGCTCGACGTTGCCGGGGAAGTTCGCCGGGTTCGCGTCGTCGCAGTCGTCGGACCGGGTGGACTCCTGGACCCCGTTGCACGCGAGGGTCGTCCCGGTCACCACCGAGCCCACGCCGACCCCGTCGTCGTCGGCGTCGAGGAAGCAGTCGTCGGTGCCGTCGCAGTCCTGGTCGATCCCGTCGACCGGGACCTCGGCCGCGCCCGGGTGCACCGCGCCGGAGGCGTCGTTGCAGTCCGTGTCGTCGGTCAGCCATCCGATCTGGGGCGGACCGTCGCAGCTGTCGACCCCGGTCACCTGGGACGAGCCGAACCCGTCCGCGTCGTTGTCCGGGTAGAACGTCTCGAACAGGAGCCCGTTGTCGACCGCGCCGTTGCAGTCGTTGTCCCGCCCGTCGCACACCTCGGGGTTGGTCGGGAAGTTGTCGGCCGCGGCGTCGTCGCAGTCGAGGGCGTTGGTCACGTGGCCGGCGGGCGGGCCGCTGCAGGTCGGGACCGCGGGCTGGTCGTCGGCGCCGAACCCGTCGCCGTCAGCGTCCGGGTAGTAGTCGATCTGCACCAGGCCGTCGTCGGGGATCGTGTCGCAGTCGTTGTCGCGACCGTCGCAGACCTCGCCGCCGCCGGGCTTGTTGTTCGGGTCGGCGTCGTCGCAGTCGTCACCGCAGGCGGTCGCGCCGTCGCCGTCGAGGTCCGGCTCGTCGACGGTGGCGGCGGAGCAGTCGTTGTCGACGCCGTCGCAGGTCGACTCGGGCTCGGACGGGTTCACGTCGCTCGCGACGTCGTTGCAGTCGTCGTCGTTGTCGACCCGGTTCGGCGGGGGGCCGTCGCAGGTGGACTCGGACGGGATGAACGGCGTTCCGAACCCGTCACCGTCGTTGTCGAGGAAGTAGTGGACGAACGTGAGCCCGTTGTCCGCGTCGCCGTCGCAGTCGTTGTCGCGGTCGTCGCAGACCTCGTCGTTGCCGAGGAAGTTGGTGGCGTCGCCGTCGTCACAGTCGATGCACGCGTCCTGGCCGTCGCCGTCCTCGTCCGGGGTGTCGTCGGTCGCGGGGAGGCAGTCGTTGTCGAGGCCGTCACAGGTGACCTCGGTGGCGGCCGGGTTCACCGCGGCGCGCAGATCGTCGCAGTCTGTGTTGTCCGCGACCCGCGGCACGCCGACCGGGGGCCCGTCGCAGGTCGGGATCCCGGCGGCGGCGGCGTTGCCGAACCCGTCGCCGTCGAGGTCGGGGTACCAGGTCACGAACAGCAGCGCGCCGTCGTCGACGATCCCGGAGCAGTCGTTGTCGGCGCCGTCGCAGACCTCGGGGTTGCCGGTGAAGTTGGTCGGGTCGGCGTCGTCGCAGTCGTCGGCCAGGGCGGCCGTGCCCGGCGGAGGCGCGGCGCAGGTGACGACGGTGGCGCCGCCGGGGTCGCCGTGGCCGTCGCCGTCGAGGTCCGGGTAGTAGGTGGTGGTCTGGACGTCCTCGTCGACGTCCCCGTCGCAGTCGTTGTCCTGCTGGTCGCACAGCTCGCCGAGGCCCGGGAAGTTCAGCGGGTCGGCGTCGTCGCAGTCGAGACAGTCGTCGACCGAGTCGCCGTCGCTGTCCGGCGCGTCGGGGGTCCCGGGGTCACAGTCGTTCTCGAGCCCGTCGCAGGTGACCTCGTCCTCGCCCGGGTTGACGTTCGGGTCGAGGTCGTCGCAGTCGGTGTCGTCCGCGACGGTGCCGATCGGCGCGATGCAGTCGACCACCTCGAGCTGGGACCCGTCGCCGAACCCGTCGCCGTCGACGTCGGGCCAGTACGAGTGGTCCAGGGGTCCGTCGTCGGCGACCCCGTTGCAATCGTTGTCGACGTCGTCGCAGACCTCGGGGTTGTTGGGGAACGCGGTCGGGTCCGCGTCGTCGCAGTCGAGGCAGTCGGGCGAGCCGTCGCCATCGCTGTCCGGGCCGTCGGTGGTCGCCGGATCGCAGTCGTTGTCGATCGCGTCGCACTGCGTCTCGCCGACGCTCGGGTTGACGTCGAACTCGCTGTCGTCGCAGTCGTCGTTGTTGTCGACGTGGTTCGCCGGGGCGCCGTCGCAGGTCCGGGACGGCAGGGACGCGTCCGAGCCGTACCCGTCGCCGTCGGCGTCCGGCCAGTACGGCAGCTTCGGGAGGCCGTTGTCGAGGTCGCCGTCGCAGTCGTTGTCGGCGTCGTCGCAGACCTCGGGGTTGGTCGGGAAGTTCGCGGCGTCCTCGTCGTCGCAGTCTCCGTCGGTCAGCGCGGCGGGGTCGCACGCGGCGTTGTCGGACCCCGTGCACGGGCCGGCGACGCACACGCAGTCACCGTCGTTGTCCCACGCGTCGGTGCCCTCGTCGATGTCGCCGTCGCAGTCGTTGTCCTTGCCGTCCGGGTCCTCGGTCGCGCCGGGGTACACGGTGCTGTCGGCGTCGTCGCAGTCGTCGATCGGCAGCGAGGCGTCGGTGTTCCCGGTGCAGCCCGCGTCGACGTGGGTGTCGAAGTCGAGGTCCTTGTCGTCGACGAACCCGTTGCAGTCGTCGTCGACGCCGTTGCACACCTCGTCGGCGCCGGGGTTCACCGACTCGTCGAGGTCGTTGCAGTCCTCGATCGCGTCGTACCCGTCGCCGTCGGCGTCGAGCTCACCGACGGTGAACACGACCGACGTCTCGGCGTCGTGCCCGTCGACGTCGTACGCGTGGAGCCGGACCCGGTACGGGCCGAGCGTGTCCGCCAGCCAGTCGACCGAGGTGGACCCCGCGGCGGACGGGTTCTCGGTCACGAGCTCGACCGCCTGGCCACCCTCGGGCTCGATCGTCCAGGTGACGGACAGCGCGTCGGACGGGCCGTCCGGGTCGTCGGCGCTGCCCACGAACACGACATCGGCGCCGACGGTGACGATCGCGCCGGCCTCGGGGCTGCTGATCTCCACCACCGGCGTCGTGTCGCGCGGGTGGACGACCACGGTGATCGCGTCGGAGCCCTCGAGCCCGTCGCCGTCGACCGCGGTGAGGGTGATGGTGTGCGTGCCGAAGGTCAGGTTGTCGTGCGCGACGACGAACCCGTCGGACGGCACGCCGTCGCCGGTGCCGACCACTCCGTCGAGGTCGGACGCGAACGTCCACGCGATCACGTCACCGAGCCCGTTCCCGTCGCCGACCGACCCGACGAAGTCGATGGTGTCGAGCTCATCGTGCTCGGACCCGTCGGCGGGGGATTGGATCGACACCACCGGCGCCACGTTCGGGGTCTTGCCGACCTGGATGTCGTTGCTGCAGGACCATGGAACGAGCGGGAGGAGGCCGATTCCCAGGGGGAGTGCGAACCGCATGCGTCACCTCGCCGGTCATTGTAGCGGTCGGGACCCGGCTTGTCGTGGTTCGCGCGAGCGGGTGTCACCGCGGTCTCCCGGCCGGGGCGCCGCAACCGGGGTGACGGCGCGAAACGGGAGGGGGCATGGGCTGGATCGGCCCAGCGCGATCTCGCGGCGCGTGCGGCGATCGGGCGGTCCCGGGGGAGCGGACGGAGGATCCCCCGACGCCCCGGTTCGGCGCGTCCGCGGGATCGCCCGACTGACCCGGCCGGCGGTGGGGACGCTGCGGTCCGGCGACGCTCCGGTTGGCAGGTCACCGGAACGGTACGGGACCCAACGCTCAACGCGCGCGGGCTGGATCCCCTCCC
>JBEBJW010000626.1:0-5025 GCA_040079715.1 Myxococcota bacterium
GGGACGGGGACGTCGCGGTCCGGTACGCCGATCGCCGGCCGATCTACCGCCTCGCCCGGTCGACCGTCCCGGCGGACCGGGACGTGGACGCCGTGGTCCGCGCGATCCTCGTCGGGATGGCCCGGACCGTCACCGTCACCGCGGGTTCGGGGCCGTACCCGGTCGCGATCGCCCCGACCGTGGTCGGCCTCGCGGACCACGTCCCGGCGCGGGCGGTGGTGGTGACCGAGACCACGGTGGGCCCACTGTGGGCCGCCGCGGTGTCGGCCGAGCTCGGGGACCGGGTGATCGCGACGCTGGTGGCCCCGGCGGGAGAGGCGCGCAAGGACCTCGCGAGCTGGAGCCAGCTCGTGGACGGGCTGCTGGCGGCGGAGGTCGACCGGGACACCGCGGTCGTCGCGCTCGGAGGCGGGGTGCTCGGCGACGTGGCCGGGTTCGCCGCCGCGACCGCCCTCCGCGGGCTGCCGGTGGTCCAGGTCCCGACGACGCTGCTCGCGATGGTCGACAGCTCGGTCGGCGGGAAGGTCGCGGTGAACCACCGGTCCGGCAAGAACCGGATCGGGGTGTTCCACCCGCCGATCGCGGTGTGGGCGGCGCTCGAGACGCTCGACACGCTGCCGGCGGCCGAGATCCGCGCCGGGTGGGGCGAGATCGTCAAGACCGCGATCGCCGCCGACGCCGAGCTGTTCGAGGCGCTCGACGCCGGGCTCGCGGTCCGGGCGCGCGACGATCGGGGCGCGCTGGCCGAGGTGATCGCCCGGGTGGTCCGCGCGAAGGCGGCGATCGTGTCGGCGGACGAGCGCGACACCGGGCTCCGGTTGGTCCTGAACGCCGGCCACACCGTCGCCCACGGGCTCGAGGGAGCGCTCGGCCCCGGGACGCTGCGGCACGGCGAGGCCGTCGCGATCGGGCTGGTCGCCGAGGCCGCGTACGCCGTGCGCGCCGGGGTGTGCCGCGACCCCGAGCTCCCGGGGCGCGTGGTCCGACTGTTCGCACGGCTGGGGATCGCGACGGCGATGCCGTCGATCGACGCCGAGCTCGTCGGGGCCGCGATGGGGTTGGACAAGAAGGCCCGTGCGGATAAGATTCGGATACCGCTACCGGTGCAGGCCGGGGAGATGGTACTCGTCGACCTGCCGCGCACCTCGGTGCGAGACCTCCTAGGACCCCCGATCACGGGGTCCGCAGCGGAGCCCGGATGAACCGCGTCGTCGTCCCCTCGTTGGCGTTGCTGGTGGTGGCCGCGTGCGGCGAAGAGCCGGACTTCGCGGCCGAGCTCCTCCCGCCCGACGACGTGTCGGTCACGTGGGAAGCCGCCTACAACGGCACGAACGACGGGCTCGGCGCCCTGGTGCCGCTCGACGTGATGGCGTACGACGGGGCGACGGGAGAGCCGCTCGGGGACGTGTCGATCGAGGTGTGGGTCGACGACGCCGACCACGCGGACGCGAACGCCGACGGTCCCGGCGCCACGCCGCTGCCGGTCGACGCGGTCCTGGTGATCGATCCCGACGAGGCAGAGGCCGACGATCTGATCGCGTGGGACGCGGCGCACGACCAGTTCGTGGCCGTCGACCTCGATCGTTCCGAGGCTGGCACCCGCGCCGACGGCGTGATCCTCCACACCGACTCCGGCGGGATCGCCCGGTTGTACCTGTTCGTCGACGCGTTCGACGCCTCCGTCGACCGCCCTGACACCTTCGCCCCTGGCTCCTTAGCCCCTGGCTCCTTCGCCCCAATCACGGTCGTCGTGTCGATGGGGGACGTGGAAGAGCTGTTCTCCGTCGCCGCCCGGTGAAGGGCGGGTGACGGGTTGCCGCTCACCGATCCCGAGCTCGACCTGCTCCGCGAGATGCTCGAAGACGATCCGACGTCCGACGTGTACCTCCAGGTCGGCGAGGAGCTGGTCCGGCGGTCGCTGTGGGGCGAAGCGACGGCGGTCCTGTCCGGCGGGATCGCCCGGCCCGGGGCGCCGATCCCCCGGCGGGCGTCCGAGCTGCTGGCCCGCGCGTCGCTCGAGGCCGGTCGGTACGGGGTGACCCTGACCGCGATCGCCTCGCTCGATCGGGACCCGCGCCGGAACCCGGAGGTCGCCCGGCTCGAGATCCTGGCGCTCGAGCGGTCGGGTCGGTTGGAGGAGGCCAAGTCGCGGGCCTCGGCGTTCCTGGCCCACGATCCGAAGGACGTGGTGGTGGCGTCGGTGCTCGAGCGGCTCGACGCGCCCCCGCCGAAGCGCGGCCGGCGAGCGGCGGATCCGTTCTTCACCGTCGAGCGCGCCGAGCGGTACGTCGATCTCGGCCGGACGGACCGCGCGGTCCGGGCCTACCGGCGGATCCTGCTCGCGAACCGGGGCGATCCGGCGATCGAGCTGCGGATGCGCCAGCTGATGTCCGCCCCGGCGGACGTCGAAGACGACCTGTCGTCCGAGCTGACCGATCCGGGCCTCGTCCCAGAAGGTCCGGATCCTTCGGCCACCCCGCCGGGCCCGCTCGAGATGCCCTCGCCGCGCCGGACCCCGGTCCCGACGTCGCGGACCGTCGGTCCGGACGGCCTCGTGGGGTTCCTCGAGGACGGCCCGACGGACACGCCGGCCCCGAGCCGGTCGTGGACCCCGCCGCCGTCGGTGCACCCGGACGAGGAGAGCACGGAGCAGATGGACGTGCTCGCCGCGCTCCGCCGGTACGCCGCCGGCCAGGACGACGACGACGACGAGCAGACCAACGTCGACCTCGAGCTGCTGACCGAGATCGAGCGGAAGCGGCGGGCGCGGTGAAGGTCCTGGTGGTCCAGGGACCGAACCTCGATCGGCTCGGCACCCGCGAGCCGGCGATCTACGGGACGGACACGCTCGACGCGATCCACGGCCGGCTCCGCGCGCTCGCGGCGGAGCTCGGGATCGCGCTCGACACGGTCCAGTCGAACCACGAGGGCGTGCTGATCGACCGGATCGGCGCGTCGGACGCCGACGGGTTCGTGGTCAACGCCGCGGGCTACACCCACACCTCGGTCGCCCTCCGCGACGCGCTGATCGCGTCCGGCCGCCCGTTCGTCGAGGTGCACCTGTCGAACGTCGCCGCCCGCGAGCCGTTCCGGCACACGAGCCTCCTGTCGGACGTGGCGTGCGGGGTCGTGTCCGGGTTCGGTCCGATCGGGTACGAGCTCGCGCTGAGGGGCTTGCGCGCGGCACTCCTCCGCTGACCCCTGGTCCCGGTCCGACGCGTGGGCTATGTCTGCGGGCCGCACGCCGGGCCCGTCGACGGCCCGACATCCCCGCCTGGAGCCCTGGATGGACCTCGATCGGATCGAGTCCCTGTTGAAGCTGCTGTCCGCCCACGACGTGAGCGAGTTCCACTACCGCGACGGTGACCACACCCTGCGGCTCCGGCTCGGGCCGCCCCCGGCCCACATGCACGCGGTCCACGCGATGCAGTCCGGGCCGGTCCAGGTCGCTGCAGCCCCCGCGGCCGCTCCCGCTCCGGCGGCCCCCGGCGCTCCCGCGGCCAAGGCGAACGACGGCCTGGTGGTGATCGAGTCCCCGATGGTCGGGACGTTCTACCGCTCGCCGTCGCCCGGCGCGCCGATGTTCGTCGAGGTCGGCGACTCGGTCCAGAAGGGCAAGACGCTGTGCATCGTCGAGGCGATGAAGCTGATGAACGAGATCGAGGCCGAGGTCGGCGGCACGATCGCCGAGATCCTGGTCGAGAACGCGCAGCCGGTGCAGTTCGGCCAGCCCCTGTTCAAGATCCGGCCCGCGTAGCCCATGTCGTCTCCGCCGTTCGAGAAGATGCTGATCGCGAACCGCGGCGAGATCGCGCTGCGGGTGATCCGGGCCTGCAAGGAGCTCGGGATCCGCACCGTCGCGGTGTACAGCACCGCCGACAAGAACGCGCTCCACGTGCGGTTCGCCGACGAGTCGGTCTGCATCGGCCCGCCGGCCGCCACCCGGTCGTACCTGCACCAGCCGTCGGTGCTGTCGGCGGTCGACATCACCGGGGCCGACGCGGTCCATCCCGGCTACGGATTCCTGGCCGAGAACGCCCAGTTCGCCCAGGCGGTCCGCGCCCTCGGGCGGACGTTCGTCGGGCCGTCGGTCGAGCACCTCCACCAGTTCGGCGACAAGCTCGAGGCGAAGGCCGCGGCCCGCGCCGCCGGGTTGCCGCTGTTGACCGGCAGCACCGGCGCGGTCGACTCGCTGCAGGGCGCGCTCGCGATCGAGATCGAGGTTGCCGACGTGAAGGCAGAGGGGCGTCTGCACCCACTTGTAGATCGACGCCGTGAAGAGCCGCAGAAAGCGCGCCGCCCAGGCCTCGACCTTCGCCTTGTCGTACTCCGGAAACATCGCGACGAGCACCTCTTTCACCTCGCTCGGCGCCATCTTCTCGCCCGCGTAGAGCGCGAACGCGGCGTCGAGGACGGGGAACGGCATGAGGTCCTTCTCGTCCTCCTGGTCGTCGGCGAGCTCGGCAGAGGCCGGCTTCTTCAGCGTGAGGACGATGCCCTCGAGGCCGGTCTTCTCGACGAGGTAGTCGAGGAGGTAGTTCACGACGGTCTTCGGGACGTTCGCGATCACGCTGAGCGCGCCTTCCATGTCGCCGCCGATCGTCGTGTAGCCGACCGCCTTCTCGCTCATGTTGCTCGTCTGGAGAAAGAGCCCTGCGGCCGAGTTCGTCCAGTTCCACATCCGCTCGGCGCGTAGGCGCGCCTGGGCGTTCTGGCGCGCCATCGGCGAGACGGTCTCCCCGGGCTGGAGCATCGCCCCTGCCACGGCGAGCTCGTGCTCGAACGCCTCGTCGATCGGCACGACGAGGAACGGCGCATCGAGGTCCGCCGCGGCGCGCTCGGCCGCGGCCTCTGTCTCCTTCGACGAGTAGCGCGACGGCATGAAGAACGCGCGCAGGATCTCGCGGGCCTTCGCCTTCTCCTTCTCCGGGCCGAGGTCGCCGTAGCGGCGCGCGATCCAGCGGCGCGCGATGTAGAGGCAGAGGAGCGAGTCGCGGCCGCCGGAGAGCGCGACGCCGATCGTCT
>JBEBJW010000627.1:0-5020 GCA_040079715.1 Myxococcota bacterium
ACACCGCGCCGATCCGCGGCACGGTGGCCCCGGTGGCGGTGATGGACGCGGGCGCGGCCCGTCCGGGGTGGGTCGTGATCCACCTCGACGTGGGACCGGACCAGCGGTCGGCGATCGTCGTGGTCCTCGAGCGGCGGGGGGCGGCGTGGGACGTGTTGTTCCCGACGGCCCCCGACGAGGTCCGGACCGCGGAGGCGCTCGCGCCCGACGGCGGCCCGGTCCGCCTCGACCTCGCCCTGCCCCCCGGCGAACCCCGGCGGGTGGCGGTGGTGCTGGTCCCGGCGGACTGGGACCTGGCGTGGGACGCGGCCGAGGACGAGCGGTGGGCCCGGGCGCGCGAGGCGGTCGGGAACGGGGATCTCCAAGTAGTATCGTTCGACGTGGAGGATCGATGACTGGACGATGGGCGGCGATCTGGGTGGTGTGCCTCGGGTGGTGGGGGTCCGCGAACGCGACCACGGCGATGGTCACGACGTACGACCTGTGCATTCCTCCGAACTCCACGGTGATCCCGAAGGACCCCGACGGGAGCGGGAACTGCCCGCCCGGGTGGCTCCGGGGGAAGAAGGTCTCGAACAGCCTGACCACGACCCACGCCGAGGCGTCGTCGACCCACGATCCGCGCGGGTTCGCGGCCTTGTTCGACGACGGGATCGGGATCCTGTTGTCGCGGGGCGGCGGAAAGTACCAGCGGGTGGTCGCCGGGCTGCCGGAGGCGGACGAGGCGCAGCTCGCGCTGCTGGACCTCGACGGCGACGGAGTGGACGACGTGGTGTACGTCGACGCGGCCGACCCGGCGCTGCTGCTGTTCTACGGCAAGGGACCGTGGACCAAGCCCGACGCCACGGTCGCGATCCCCGGAGACGTCACGCTCGATGCGTACGAGGACGTCGACTACGACGTGCTCACCGTGAAGTGGGACGGCGGCGACGCCGAGCTCGGCGGAGTGAACGCGTCGGAGGCCCCGGAGGAGCTGCCGTAACGAGGCTCCGCGCTCACCACACGACGGGGTTGGTGGTCGCTCCCCACCAGCTCGCGTCGACGCTGGACAGGGTGACGGTGGCGCCGGTCAGCGGCTCGATCCGGACGATCGAGCCGTCGCTCGAGAACCCGTACAGCGCGCCTTCGTCTTCGTCGTACCCGAGGCCGTACAGGCTCGACCCGCCGACCTCGCCGACCCAGAACGTCGCGCCGGTCACGGGGTCGACCCGCACCAGATCGTCGTTCGCGCCGCCGCGGACCGTCCAGTACAGGTAGCCGTCGGGCAGCCCGACGAGGTCCCCGGACGTCTCCCACGCCGAGCCCGTCAGCAGCGGGGTCGTGCCGCAGGTCGACAGGTTCACCTCGACCACGTCCGGGCCGGCGCCGGCGAACAGCACGCCGTCCGAGGTGAACGCCAGCGCGTACGGGCGCAGATCGGTGTCGCAGATCTTCGACGCGGCTGCGGTCAACGGATCGATCTGGTACAGCGCGGTCGACGTGCCGCCGTAGATGCGCCCGGTCAGGTCGATCGCGATGTCGACCATCCCCTCGACCGGCACGCCGCCGTCCTGGAACCGTCCGACCGACGTGCGCGCGCCGGTGATCGGGTCGATCTCGAACAGCTCGTCGAACGTGTTCGCGTACACCGGCGCCTCGGCCGGCGGGATCGTCTCGACCGGCGGGGTGCCGGTGTCGACCGGCGGGGTGCCGGTGTCGACCGGCGGAGGCGTGGTGTCCGGATCGGTCGCGGTGTCGACCGTGACGGTGTCCGTGTCGGACCCGGGATCGACGGGGGCCTTGATCGCGTAGTCGGAGCAGGCGACGAGCGCGAGGTACATCACGCCTCCGGGCGACCCTGTAGCCCAGAGACGTCCGCCTGTCTCACTCCACGATCAGGAGGTCGGTTCCGCTGCGCCCGAACGTCTCCGGGGCGTACATCTCCTCCGCGCGGGTCGGCGGGACCACGAACCGACCGGGCGTGGTGGCGCGGGCGACGTAGTCGTAGCTGTACACGCCGTCCCACAGCAGCGAGGTGAACGCCTCGACCCGCTCGTCGCGCAGGTTCTCGTGCTCCCACCAGCTCCGGGTCCACCACCAGTAGCTCGGCTGGGCGTCGGGCGGCGCCGACGGCAGCGTCCCGGTCGTCGCGAGCGCCGCGTTCTGCGCCTCGAGCCCCGCCGGCAGCGGGTCCACCAGCGCCACGTGCGTCCGCCGCATCTCGGTCGACATCGACAGGTGCACCCGGACCCGCGCTCCGGCCGCCACGTGCCACACGCCGTCTGCGTCCCGCGTCACGTCCTCCGGGTCGTCGATCGCCTGGTACGTCCGCTCCACCGCGAACCCGTAGTCCGCCGGCCCGAGCCGCAGGTCCTTCGGCGCGTACCGGACCCCGATCCGGTAGTACATCCGCCCCGTCCCGTCCTTCACCAGCGTCAGCGGCACCGCCCCCGGGTGCTCGGTCAGCGGTCCCATCGGCACGTCGATCTGGCTCCGCTCGGTGGTCCGGCCGCGGAACGCGTGCTCGCCGATGTAGTCGTCGCCGAGCCAGACCTTGGCCACGAACGCCGGGGTCTCGGCCTCGTACACCCGGAAGTACCGGTCGAGCGCCAGCAACACGAACGCGTTCTCCTGGGTGTTGCCCCACCGGCCCTTTGTCTGGTGCCCGAGCAGCCCCCGGACCACCTTCGGGATCAGCGGATCCTGCGGGTTCGTCTCGATCAGCGCCTCGAGCACGATCCCGTCGGCCCGCCGGTCGCTGTGGAGGAGCAGGTAGGCGCCGTCGGTGTAGTCGGTGACGAAGTGGGCGTCGCGGGCGCTCTCGGTCACCTGGTTCGCGAGCCGGCGGAGGATCGCCGCCTCCTCGGTCGCGTGGGCGTCGTGGAGGGTCGGCAGGAGGAACGCGAGCCCGTCGATCCCGAGGCGGTCACCGGCCTCGCGGTACAGCGCCTTCGCCCGGGTGGGGTCTGCGTCGCTCATCCGGCGGCGGACGTCGAGGGCGTACGCCTCGAGGAACCACCGGGACTCGTCGTCGTACCACGACGGGATGTGGGACCGGATGTCGCGCAGGTGCTGCTGCGACCGGGCCCACGCGTCGTCCGGGACGCCGTACCCCTTGGCCTTCGCCCGGGCGAACGCGTTCGCGACGTGGATCGACAGTAACGGCCAGGACTCGTCGCCCTTGCGCCAGAACGAGTACCCGCCGTCCCAGTTCTGGCGCTGGGCGAGGCGCTCGAGGTCGGCGGCGACCCGGGCGTCGAGCGCGTCGGAGTCCGGCAGGCCGGCCGCGCCGAACGCCGACAGCACGTCGCGGAGGCTGGCGATGCCGAGGACCCGGCTGGAGAGCTGCTCGTTGCACTCGAACGGGTACGACTCGAGGTACAGCACGGCGTCGGTCAGGGCCTGGAGCTGGGTGCTGGAGGTGGTGACCTCGAGCCCGCCGAACTGCGGCCACGCGCCGGGCGGGGCCTGGACCGGCTGGACGACGCCGGGGCCGTCGATCTCGCCGTAGGTGGCGAACGCCTCGCTGGTGGCGGGGGTCCAGACCGGGACGGAGAACGTGGCGGCGTCGGACACGGCACCGGCGGCGGCGACGGCCTGGAACCGGGCGGTGCCGGCCATCACCGTCGCGGCGGGGAACCGGACCTCGACCCGGTCGTTCGCCGGGACGGTCACCCGACGGCCGGCGGTCGACACCGCGAGGTCCGGAGCGTCGGGGAGGGTCGGCCCCACCGCGTCGACGAACCGGACGTTGGTCCCGCGGACCGCGACCGACACGTCGAGCGGCGCGTCGGTCTGGTTCTGGACCACCACCGGCAGCTCGACCTGGTCTCCGAAGTTCAGGAACCGCGGCGCGCTCGGGCGGACCATCAGCGGCAGCCGCGCGGTGATCGCCGTGTCCGCCGACCCGAACGACCGCTCCGCGTCGACCGCGACGACCATCACCCGGTACCGGGTCAGCGAGTCCGGCAGCTTCAGCGGCACGGTGGCCCGCCCGGCGGCGTCGGTGGTCACGTCCGGGGCGAACAGCGCCAGCGCCGACAGGTCCGTCCGCATCGCGATCGCGGGCGCGCTGCCGTTCCCGGCGACGTACCCCAGCGCATCGAGCCCGGCGGTGATCTTCGCCTTCTTGGCGTCTACCCGGTACTCGTTCTCGCGGCCGGTGGTGGTGGACGTCGAGGCCCGGCGGGCGACCTCGCTCTTGTCGGCCTTGTTCTCGGACCGCTCCTCGGCCAGCCCGATCTCGCCCGCGAAATCACCGGGCGCTGCGGCGGCCCCCGACGGGACGCTGGCCGGCGCGACCAGCCGGGTCGGATCGGCGAGCGCGGCGAACGCCCGGAGCCGCAGATCGGCCACGCCGGGCTCGCGGGCCGCATAGAACACCTCGATCGGGTCCGGCAGCGCGTACCCGGTCAGCGCGAGCACGCTCTCGTCCGCCACCACCACCGCGACCTCCGCCCCGGCCACCGGCGAGCCGTCCGCCCGCCGCACCTCGAGCGCGATCGTCGTCTCGGACCCCGGCGCCGCCGCCGTCGCGGCCGGCGTCGCCGTCACCGCCAGCGTCCGCGACCCCGGCGGCACCGTGAACCCGATCGACCCCGACGCGTGCGCGATCCGCTTCGGCAGCGACGGATCGACCTTCCCGTCCGCCCCCGGGCGACCCGCCGCGCCCACCAGGTCGACCTGGACGGTCACGTTCGGCACGTACGCCTCGACGATCGGCACCTTCAGCGTGGTGGTCGGCCCGTCCATCCGGAACCGCTCGGTCGACACGAGCCCGTCCCGCCGCAGCGTCAGCACGCCCTCCGCCGGCGAGAACGGCGCCTGGACCAGGATCGACACCGTGGTCCCCGGCGCCGGGTCCTGGTGGTCCGGCACCAGGGTGATCGCCTCCAGCTGCACGTCGCGCGCCGGGATCGCCTCTGCCCCGCTGACCCACACCCGCAGCTCGGACTCGCTCCGCCGCCCGAGCGCGTCGCGGGTGGTCGCGGTCAACCGGTACGTGCCGCCGCGGCCCTGGTACGACGCAGGCTCCAACGAC
>JBEBJW010000628.1:0-5019 GCA_040079715.1 Myxococcota bacterium
CGACGTACGCGGCCCGGAGATCCTGCTCGTGACCGAAGGCTCGGTTCGCGCGGGACACCTCGCCCTCGCGCGCGGCGCTTCCGCCTTCGTCGCCGCGAATTCGAAGGAATACGTGCTCGAAGGCACGGCGACGGTTTTCCGCGCGACGACGAACCTGTAGCCTTCCGCATCGATGACGCAGGTTCGGCTGCAGCGGGATCCAGAGAAGACGCGCCGGACGATCGGCATCGTTCTCTACGTCCTCGGCATGCTCATCGGCGGGTTCTTGCTCCTGGCGGTGCTGTTCTTCCCGGCGATGCTGTCGAAGCACGCCGACGTGGAGATGACGGGCCTCGCGCTCGGCGCGCTCTTCGCGCTGCCGATGCTGGTCGTCTACCTCTGGGTGCCGTGGATCGTCGACCGCTACGATCCCGAGCCGTGGTGGGCGCTCCTGATGGCGCTCGCGTGGGGAGGGATCGCGGCGTGCGGCTTCTCCGCGCTCATCAACACGATGGTCGACGTCGTCGCGACGGCGGCCTTCGGCAAGGGCGCGGGCGACGTGCTGTCCGCCTGCGTGAGCGCGCCGATCGTCGAAGAAGGCACGAAGGCGATGGCCGTCTTCTTCATGTACTACTTCATGCGGCGCGAGTTCGACGGCGTGGTCGACGGCGTGATCTACGCGACGTTCGCCGCGCTCGGCTTCGCGGCGGTGGAGAACATCCTTTACTACGGCAACGCCGCCACGGCGGAGATCCTCCAGCACAAGGAGGGCGCCTTCATCGGCACGTTCGTCGTCCGCGGCATCCTCGGTCCGTGGGGCCATCCGCTCTACACGTCGATGACGGGCCTCGGCTTCGGCATCGCGCGCGAGACGAACAAGACCTGGCTCAAGTGGATGGCGCCGATCGGCGGCTACGGCTTCGCGATGTTCCTCCACTCGCTGTGGAACACCGCCGCGACGCTCTCGGGCGACCTCGTCGCGCTGATGCTGCCGCTCTGGTTTCTGTTCGTCCTCTGCTTCTTCGGACTCGTGATTTACCTCGTGGTCCGCAAGGGTCGCATCATCCGCGACCACCTGAAGGACGAGGTCCTCATGGGCAACATGACGCCGATGGAGCTCGCCCTCGTCGCCTCGCCGGTCGGCCGGATCCGCGCGACGTTCTCCTTCGGCGGCGCCGCGGGCCGTCGCTTCATCGACGCCGCGGCGCGCCTCGCGCTCAGCAAGTGGCACACGGGGCGCGCCACGCAGGGTCGCAAGCTGACCGTCAGCGCGGACATGATCTTCCCGCTCCGGCAGGAGCTCGCGAAGCTCCGGTTGGAGGTCTCGCGGAAGCTCGGTCGCCCCGTCCCACAGCCGGTCCCGTGGTCGCCGGGCCAGCCCACGCCATGGCAGCCGCAGCCGCCGCAGTACCCGCAGCAGCAACAGCCGCAGTACCCGCAGCAGTGGCGCCCGCCGGGCCCACCGGGCCCGCCCTGGCGTTGATCTTTCTCAACGTGAACGGACGCCGGCAAGGCGGAGCGAGGCTTGCCCGTTCACGTGCCCGTTCACGTTCGAGACGTCAGCTGCGGCGTTCGCCGACCATTCCCTTGAGCTCGTCGACCGACTTCGCGATCGCCTCCGAGCGGTGATGCGCGACCTTGTGCGAGCCGCACACCGTCACGCGCTCGCCTTCGAGGAGCCGCGTGGAGGCAAGCGACCGCTGATCGGTCGAGCCGCACACGACGCACGCACCAGCACCATCACGACGATCGAGGGTTCCCATCCGCATGTCCTGCACCCTGCCGAAACGGGCGGGAAAGGGCCAAATTCCTGGCACTACGGAGCTTGCCCGACGCGAAATCCGCCTCTAATTTCCTTGGGGTGGATGCACCGAAGCACCGGCGCAAGACAGGCCCCTCCGCGCTGAACAGCGCCGACCCGCGGAGAAACTTCAGCCTCGGCGTCGACGAGCGGATCCGCGCGCTCACGATCGGCGCGCCCGCGTGGGCGACGCGGAAGCGGAAGATCGAGGACGAGGTCGAGCGACTCGTGAGCGATCTGGTGGAGCTGCACGACACGCTCGTGGCGAAGGAGCAGCCGCCCGGCGATCTCCGCGCACCTCGACGCCGCCGCGAACGCGTTCCACCTGGCGAAGCTGAACGCGATGATCACGACCCACAACCGCTACTACCCGATCGAGGCGAACCTCCCGATGGACCGGCACGGCTACGTCGCCTACGGCCGGCCCTGGCGACCCGAAGCGCACTACACGGCCGCGCGGCTCGTCGATCTCGCGCGGGCGTTCCTCGCCGAACGGGAGGGCGAAACCGACTAACGTCGACGCATGGCTCCGGTCGTCCTCCGCGTCGTCGCCGCGATCGTCGGCGCGATCGCGCGGCAGGGCGAGGTCGCGGTCGGGCTCGCCGGGTTCGACGGCGCCACGATCGTCGCCCGGCGGCGGCCGGAGTCGGTGGTGACCGACGACGCGGGCGACCGGCGGTCGGTGGACTACGGGGCGGTCGGCGACATCGTCGAGGTCCGGCGCGGGGTGCTCGACGCGCTGCTCGCGACCGGGGTGATCCCGGTGATCACGCCGCTCGCGGCCGGGCCGGACGGGACGGTGCTGAACGTGAACGCCGACACGGTCGCCGCCGAGGTCGCGGTCGCGATCGGAGCGGCGAAGCTGGTGTTCGTGACACGGGTCGCGGGGATCCTCGCGGACGAGGCGGATCCGCGGTCGGTGTTGACCCGGGTGACCGGGGCCGAGCTCGACGGGCTCGAGCGGTCCGGCGCGATCCGCGGCGGGATGCGGCCGAAGGTCGCGGCGATCCGACGCGCCCTCGCGGGCGGGGTCGCGCGGGTCCACGTGGTCGACGGGCGCCGCCCGGGCGCGGTGCTGGAGGAGGTGTTCACCACCGAGGGCGCGGGGACGCTGATCGTGGCGTGAGCTCAGCCGGTGGTCACCGGCAAGGACGCCCGCAGATCAGGCGGGTAGCGTCCGCCAGTGGAGGGACGGGACGCCACCCGGAGCTGCGCGGCCTCGGAGGACGCGTGGATCCCGCAGACCCCACCTCACGACGGGCGCGGGCGTCACGGACCCGACACAGGTGCATCCAGCCCGAGCGGTCGCCCATGAGGTGGATGCAGCATCGATGCAGGGGCGATGCGTCGCCGCCGCGCGAGCACGAGCGCCGCCGCCGCCGCGGCCCCGCCAGCGCCCACCCCTCCTCCAGGCGCCGTCGCGCACCCGCCGACCAGCCGGAACTGGCCTGGGGGCGCGTTCGGCAGCAGGGTGCCCGTCGTCGGGTCGGTGCCGGTCGCGTACCGACAGAAGTCGCTGATCGGCGGGGTCTGCACCCCGGTGTGCCGGGGTGCGGCGGTCCACGCGAGGTCCACCGAGGCCTGGAGCGGGCCGAGGTTCGCCCGGAGCCGGGCCTGACGCGCCTCGGGCGCCGACGGGGGGTCGAGGCACACGTCGAGCAGGGTCACGTGGTCGGCGCCGGGCATCGGCGCGTACGGGTCGCCGACCGCGAGCGCGCCCGCGTCGAGGCTCCAGGACACCGGGGCGCCCCACAGCAGGTCGCCGTTCGCGTCGCGGACGATCGCGCGGGCGGCGACCGGAGCGACGAACCCGTCCCCCTCGACGTCGAGGTACCCGGCGACCACCTCGAGCGAGGCCGCGGCGGACGGATCCACGCCGAGGACCTCGACCATCGGCCAGGTGGTCCCGCCGACCTCGAGCCCGATCGTGCCGCCGCCGCCGGGGTCGACCGCGACCTCGATCCCGAGGTCCGCGACGGTCGCGGTGATCGGTCCGACCCCGGCCATCACCACGCCGCGGCGCTCGCTCCAGTCGAACCCGACCGGGTCACCGTCGTGGACGAGCGACAGCGCCGGGCTGAACGTGTACGGGCCAGCGAGCTGGTACAGGTCGCCGCGGTTCGACCAGTCGGACGGGAACGCCCCGGCCGGACCCGGATCCAGGAGCTCCGCCGCCCGGGCCGGCAGATCGACCGCCGACGCGGCCACCTCCCCCGGCAGCACCACCGGGAACCGGAGGCGATCCTCGTCCGGCGCGTAGCCCTCGAGGTTCGTGGCCGGGCAGTCGCGCGGGGCGAACGTGAGCTCGGCCTCGCCTGGGGTGGTGAACCCGACGCACAGGTCGGACCCGGCGACCACCGGGCGCGGCGCGGCGCCGTCGATCGCCACCACGAAGCAGTCGGCGACCGGCCGCTTCGGGCAGTCGTCCGCCGCGCAGGTCAGGGTGGCGCAGATCCCGGTGCCGAGCAGGATCGACGCCGGCTCCCCGCGGTCGTCCGCCGACACCGACAACCCCGACGTCACGGTGAGCTCCCCGTGCTCGGTCACGACCGACGTCCCACACCCGACGAGCCAGATCCACATCCCACAGGTGTAGCGCGGCGGAGGTCGATCGGCGCGGATCGGAGGTCGGACCGCGACTGCCTGCACGGGTGGAGGTCCGATGTCCGGCGCACCCACCGTCCCGTTGCGCGGGCTGCTCGCGCGCGGCGCTCCGCCCCGCCCGGCCGCGCTCGATCTCGTCGCGGACGTCGCGGCGGCGATCGCGACGATCCACGCGGCGGGGTTCGCCCACGGCGCGGTCGACGCGGACGCGGTCGCGGGCGGCTTCGACGGGCGTCCGCGGCTGGCGGCCGGTGGTTCGAGGGCGCCGGGCGGACCTGGGCACGGCGCCGCTGCCGACGACGTGTACGCGCTCGGCGCGCTCCTGTACGAGCTGCTCGCCGGTCGGCGCCTCGGTCGGTGGCGGCCGATCGAGGAGGCGCACCGCGCGCGGATCGCGGCCGCGGTCCACGGGCTCCCGTCCCCCCTGGCGGACCTGATCGTCGACGCGACGGCGTTCCGGGCGGCGGCGCGGCCGTCGGCCCGATCGGTCGAGCGGCGGCTCAGGTCGCTCCGCCCGTCCGGCCCGGGGCCGGCGGCGTGGCTCGACGCGCGGATGCCGGCGGGCACGTTGATCCCCGCGGACCCCGCCGCGACGGTCGACCTGTCTCGGGCCCCCGCCCGCCCGGTCCCGTGGG
>JBEBJW010000629.1:0-5014 GCA_040079715.1 Myxococcota bacterium
GTCGGGAGGGTACCCCCGATCGGGTGCGGCCGCCGCGCTCAGCGGTGTCGCGCGCCCTGCCGGCGGATCCGACGTCGCCCCGCGATCCACCCGATCGCGAGCGCGCCCGGGATCCCTGGCCCAGGGCCCCCGGCAGGCCCGCCGATCGCGCAGCTCCCGCACGGTCCGGCGTACGGGCTCCCGGCCCCGCCGCCGCCGCCGGTGGGTGCGGTCGCGGTCGTGGTCGGGGTCCCGCCGGTGTCGCCGGTGCCGGGGGTGGTCGACGGAGGATCCGCCAGGGCCCGCTCGATCCACCCGATGGTGTCCGCCGCGGCGTACCGGGCGCCGAGCGGTCGCATCCACTGGTCGGCCGGACCGCCCGCGTCGGCCGAGTCGATCAGGAGCTGGCCGGTGATCGGCGAGGCGTACAGCAGGTCGAGGTGGGACAGGTCGACCACGTACGCGTCGGCGACCGCGCCCCCGCGGGCGGTGATCGCCCGGTCGTCAGTGGCGCTCGCCAGGAACACGAGCCCGTCGGACCGACCGGTGATCTCGCCGAGCACGAGGTCTCCGCGCTCGAGCGCCGCGAGCTCGTCGGCGTCGGCGGCGAGGGGGGTGCCGTGCGCGTCGATCGCGTCGATCAGGTCCGCGTAGTCGACGAGCTCGCCGAGGAGATCGAACTGGGCGGTCAGATCGGTGTCGCCGTTCGGCAGCAGCGGGTTCGTGCCGGCGACCTGGTACACCCCGATCCCCGGATCGAGGCCGACGGTGGCGAGCACGTCGATCAGCCCGCCCCCGGACGCGATCGCCGCCTCGATCCCGTCCGACCGGCTGAGGAACCCGAGGCCGCCCTCGACCGTCGAGTACCAGTCCGGCTGGAGCGCGTACACCCCGAGCCAGGCGGAGGAGCCGGGCAGCGGCGCGTCCTGGCGGCGGAGGAGCTGGCGCTGCCCCGGGAACAGGTCCCGGCCGTCGGGGAGCAGGTCCTGGTCGGCGAGATCGTCGAACACCGTCGGGAACGCGGTGCCGTCCGGGTAGTACCGGTCCCACGACGTGGGGTTCAGCGTCGCGTCCGGATCGAGCCCGTACAGGTTCAACCCCGGCCACCGGTAGCTCGTGTCCACCCCGCCGAGCGGCGTCGCGACGAACACCATCCGGCGCACGTCGCCGCGGTACCGGGTGCCGACGTCGGCGTACACGGCGTCGCCGAGGGCCGGCACCTCGCCGCTCGCCGCGTACACCGCTGCCGCGATCCCGCCCTTGCTGTGGGCGACGACGTCGACCTGGTCTGCCCCGGTGCGGGCGCGAATCACGGCGATCGCGTCCGCCACGAGCTCCGCCTGCATGAACACGTCGCCGTGCGGGTGACCGAACGTCATCGCGTACACCGGGCGGTTCAGCTGGTCGAAGTGCGTCGCGAGGGTCACGTACGCGCGGCTGCCGTTGTCTCCGGCGCCGGGGACCATCAGGATCGGCGTGCCGGTCGCGGTCGGCTCGTGGATCCCGATGTGGAGCAGGAACTTCGACGACGGCGGGGTCGGCGTCCCGAACGCGGTCGCGATCCACGGCGACGGGTCCGCGTCGCGCCAGGCCGTCCCGTCGTTGAACGCCTCGAGGTGGAACAGCGCCCGGTCCGGGTCGTCCCACCGCTCGATCGCGTTCCACAGGCGGACGTCCTCGATCTGGGTCCAGGTCTCGCGCCCCTCGAGGCGCGCCTCCGGAGCCGCGAGGGGGTCGAACCCGGTGGTGGCCCGGGCCGACGGCGCCCACCCCGCCGCGATCCACGCCGCCAGCGCGATCGCCGGGGTCACTTCGCGATCCGGGCGAGGAACGCCTCGACCGCCGGGTCGAACACCTCGGGCGCGTCGTGGTGGACGGTGTGGCCGGCGCCCTCGATCACCACCAGCTCGGCGCCGGGGATCGCCTGCTTCGCCCGCCGGGCGATCGCGCGGGTGGTGCCGCCGGTCACCAGCGGGTTCGGGATCATCCGGTCGTCGGACCCGAACACGACCAACGTCGGCACGGTCAGCCCCCCGAGCCGATCGTACACCGGGAAGTCGACCATTCCGGCGACGCATCGGGCGACGGCGACGCTCGTGCCGAGGAGGGCGTCGGTCCCGCGCATCCGGACCCGCTCCGACAGCAGCCGCTCGACCCCGTCGTCGACCCGGGCGAACGCGAGCCCGGTGAACGCGTACCGGATCTCCTCCTCCGGGGTGTCGTAGGTCCGCCGATCGGTCCAGTACTGCTTCATCAGCGCGCCCGCGCCCGGGGAGAACGACTCGATCCCGGCCGGCGCGGCGAGGACCAGCGCCTCGACGCGGTCCGGGTGGTCGAGCGCGATCGTGGTCGCGATCTGGCCGCCCATGCTGTGGCCCACCAGCACCGCCGCGTCGATCCCGAGGGCGCTCATCCAGCCGGTCACCACGTCGGCGTACCACGGCGGGGTGTACGGGGCGTCCGGCCGGCCCGACGCGCCGAACCCGGGCAGGTCGAGCGCCAGCACCCGGTGGGTCTTCGCGAGCGCCGGGAGCTGGTACTCCCAGAACCCGATCCACGAGGACAGGCCGTGGATCAGCACCACCGGCGGGCCGCCGCCGTCGACCGGGCCGGAGTCGACGTACGCGATGTCGATCCCGTCCACCGTGACGTGCTGGACCGGCAGCGGGGCCCACAGCTCCGACGGCGCGATCGGCGGCAACCCCGCGTACTTCGGAGCGCAGGCGGGCGCGGGCAGCAGGCCGGTCAGCGCTAGAACAGCAGCCAGTCGACGCCGAGCGAGATCGTCCACGGGGTCCCTCCGAGCGGGGCCGCGGGCCCCGGCGATACCACGGCGGCGCGGGCGGCCACCGTACACCCGACCAGCGGGCGGGCCGCGATCCGGCCGTTGAGCTCCGTCCCGACCGGCGTGCCGGCGGCGGTGGCCGCGACCGCGGTGCCGGCGGCGAGCGTCACCCGGTCCGGGATCGGGTCCCACCCGGCGCCGGCCGACAGCGCGACCAGCCCGAGGCCCTGGTTCGACAGGTCCGACACCACCGCGACCATCCGGTCGATCGCGCCGGGGTCCGGGAACAGCAGCGACCCGCCGGTGGTCGGCATCGGCGCCCCGACCACCCCGTACGCGTTGCCGGTGACCACCCCGGTGTACCGCTGGGGGTCGGCGTCGTCGGCGGTGGCGAACAGCCCGGTGACCCGCAGGACCGAGCCGTCGCCGCGGGCCCACCGGAGCCGGGCCTCGGCGGTGGCGGTGGCGCCGGCGACCCCGTCGTCGTGGACGATCGGGGCGTAGATCTTCCCGAAGTTGCCGAGCACCACCCCGCGGACCCCGACCGGCCCGCGGTCGAGGCCGGCGTTGAACGACGCGTCGAGGCCGGCCCACACGAGGTCGGCGTCGACCGGGGCGTTCGCCGGCGGGGGGTAGCCGTCGTACGGGTCGAGCGACGGGCCGCCCTGGAGCTCCCACAGCGAGCCGGTCGGGCCGAGGGCCAGCGCCCCGCCGGCGTGCGACCGGTCCTGGAGGTACCACAGGTGGGCGCCGATCCCGGTCGCCTGGGCGGGTCGGACCTCGACGTCGGCCATCGTGAGCCACACGTCGTCCGGCAGCGACAGGCCCTGCTCGACCAGGGTGTAGCTGCCGATCCGGTACCGGAGCCGGGTGCCCCAGTCGTCGCGCCACCGGCCGAACGCCGACAGCCCGGCCGCCTCGGACCCGAACAGCGCGAGGCCGCCGCCCGACCGGAGCAGGCCGTCCGGGGTGGTCCGGGTCGGGTCGGTGACCGAGTCGGCGACGAACTGCAGGCCCAGGATCACGTGGAGATCGTGGTGCTCTCCCGACGGGAACCAGTCCGCGTGCAGCCGGCGGGTCTGGAGGTTGACCTGGTCCGCGCCGAACCCGCCGCCGACGTTGCCGCCGACGCCGTACGCCTGGTCGCCGAACGCGAAGTCGACCTCGAACGCCGCGGTGAGCGAGCCCTTCCCGTCGAGGACCCGGGGCGCGAACGTCACGAACGGCGACACCCGCTGCTCGGCGTACGCCGACCGGACCGTCGGGTCGACCACCACCCCGTTCGTGCCGCCGAGGCGCCCGACGACCTGGCCGTCGAGCAGGGGGTTGGTGGACGCGAGGTCGTCGACCGTGGCCTTGGCCTGGAACAGGACGAACCCCGAGAACACCGGCGGCAGCGCGTCGCCGGGGCGGACGTCGTCCGGGCGGCCATCGTCCGGGCGGACAGCGGCGGCGGCGGCCTCGCCAGCGATGGTATCGGCCGGGTCGGCGGCCCGCGCGACCGTCGACCCTGCGGCCAGCCACGGACCGATCACGGGACCCACCGGTAGATCTGGACATTGGCGCCGGCGTCGAACCCGGGGCCGCCGGTCGAGCCGAACCCGGTGGCCGGCGTGGGCGGGGTGAACCCGTAGTCCGGCACGGTCTGGACGACCTCGTACGTCATCGTCCCGCCGTCGACCGCGTAGATCCCCTCGGCCTCGGCGACGTACGGCGTCTGCTGGGACAGCGCGATCGTCGCGGGGGTGGTGCCGTCGTCGACGGTGTAGCTGCCGACGAGGTCGATCGCGGCCCCGTCCGGGGTGACGGTGGTGACGACGTAGCTGCCGTCGGCCTCGAACGTGGCGTCGACCCGCTGGTACGCGAACGGGTCGGCGGCGAACAGGGGCGACCGGTCGTCGCCGGCGGACACCCAGTCCCCGACGATCGTGCCGTCGCCGGTGCCGGTGGACCCGGTGGGGGCGCCGGTCTCGGTGGTGGCGGCGCCGGAGTCGGGCGGCCCGGTGTACGCCTCGCCGTTCCAGTCGTCGGGCAGGCAGCCGGTGAGGGCGGGCACGAGGATCGCCAGGCGTCGCATCGCGCCACCTTACCTCGGATGTTGCACAGCAGCAATTCAATGCTGCGGTGGTCCACGGGAGAGGGGGTGAGCGGAGGCGCTGGCGCGAGCGAACGCGGCTTCTGCTGCCGCAGGATGGGGTGGGCGGAGGTGCTGGCGCGAGCGGACGCGCTTCTGCTGCCGCAGGACGAGGT
>JBEBJW010000630.1:0-5013 GCA_040079715.1 Myxococcota bacterium
CCCACCCTCCGCCGAGTCCTGCGGCAGCAGCAGCCGCGTTCGCTCCGCCCCGTCCGTGCCGCCCGCCTCGTCCTGCGGCAGCAGCAGCCGCGTTCGCTCCGCCCTGTCCCCACCCTCCACCCAGTCCTGCGGCAGCACGGGCCCACCGCCCGTGGGCCCGATCGGTTACGACAGTCCGCCATGACCCCGGATCGCCGCCAGTATCGCCTCCGACAGCGCCTCGGGCGCGGTGGATTCGGCGAGGTGTACCTCGCCGTCATGGAGGCCGGCGCCGTCCGGGCCGAGGTCGCCGTCAAGCTGCTGAAGGACGGGCTCGACGCCGGCGACCAGGCGCTCGAGCGGCTCCGCGACGAGGGGCGGCTGCTCGGGCTCCTCAACCACCCCGTGATCCTCAAGGTCCACGATCTCCTCGTCCTCGACGGCCGGGTCGCGCTCGTCACCGAGTACGTCGACGGCGCCGACCTCGCCCAGTGCCTCGCCGCCGACGGGATCCCGCTCCGCGCGCTGGTCGAGGTGGTCGGGCGGGTCGCCGACGCCCTCGGGGTCGCGTGGAGCGCCGCCTCGCCCACCGGGTCCGCGCTCCACCTGATCCACCGCGACGTGAAGCCCGCGAACATCCGGATCGGCCGCCACGGCGACGTGAAGCTGCTCGACTTCGGGCTCGCCCGGGCGGCGGACGTCCAGCGGGAGGCGCGGACCGAGACCGCGTCGATCTTCGGCTCGATCCCGTACATGGCGCCCGAGCGGTTCGACAACAAGGCCCCGATCGGGCCTGCGGCCGACGTGTTCGCGCTCGGGGCGGTGCTGTACGAGGGCCTCACCGGCCAGCGCCTGCTGTCCGGCCTGTCGACCAAGGCGGCGTACCTGCTGGCGATGAGCGCCGTCCGCCACCGGTCGTTCGTCGAGCGGCAGCTCGACGAGCTCCCGCCGTCGGTGCCGACCGAGGTCCGTGACCTGCTGGTGGCGACCCTCGCGTTCGACCCCGCGGCCCGCCCGACCGCCTCGGACGTCGCCGCGACCTGCGAGCAGCTCGCGGAGGGCCTCCCGGGCGCGGGGCTCCGCCGGTACTGCCGCGATCGCACCTGGACCCCGCCGGCCGACGATCCGGGCGGCCCGGACGCGCTCGACGGGCGGGTGTTGACCGTGGCCGGGCTCGAGGTCGACCCGCCGGACGCGACCCTGGCGGTGCGCCCGCTTCGGCGGTGGGTGTGGGCGGTCGCTGCGGTCGGGGTCGGGGCGGCGGCGGTGATCCTCGCCCACAACCACCCGTCGGGGGATCCGACCCCGTCCGAGCAGGACCGCGACGTGACCAGCCGGGTCGCCCGCGCCGGACGCCTGCTCGGGGTGCCGCTGCTGGACCACCTGGTCGTCGGGCGCGAGGGCTACGTCGCGATCGGCGTCACCGACGGCGTCGATCCCGCGCCGGCGTGGTCGGCGACGGGTTAGCATCGTCGGATGTGGCCTACGCTCGTCAAGGTCGAGACCGCGGTCGGTCCGCAGCCGGTCAACACGTACGGCGTGTTCATCGTGCTGGCGTTCAGCGCCGCGTTCCTGTTGATCCACACCCGCTCGGCCCGCGCCGGGGTCAACCCGGACCGGCTGATCGTCGGGTACGTCGCGGCCGCGGTCGGCGGGATGATCGGCGCCCGCCTGCTGTACGCGTTCTCGGTCGACTGGCAGCGCACGCTGTCCGAGCCGCTGTCGCTCCTGTCGTGCGCCGGGTTCGCGTTCTACGGCGGGGTGCTCGGCGGCGCGGTCGGGGTGCTGGTGTTCGCCCTCGCGAGCCGGTTGCCCACGTGGAAGCTCGCGGATCTCGCGGCCCCGGGGGTGGTGCTCGGGCTCGGCGTCGGGCGGTTCGGGTGCTTCTTCGCCGGGTGCTGTCACGGAGCGGTCGCGCCGATCGGCGATCACCCGGTGGGGTTGTTCCCAGCGGCGTTCACCGGCGGCCAGCTGTGGCTGTCCGGGGTCGCGCCGTTTTTGACCGCCGAGTTCCACGGCGGCGTCGGGCGGATCCACGACATCCCGCTGTACCCGACGCAGCTGTGGTCGATCACCGCCGGCCTGTCGATCGCGGCCTTCCTGGCGTGGCGGTGGACGAAGCGCACGTTCGACGGGCAGATCGCGGCGCTGACGCTGATGCTCGAGCCCCCGTTCCGGATCGCGATCGAGTCGTTCCGGGCGGACGAGCGGGGCTACGTGGTGAGCTGGCCGGTGTCGGAGCAGGTCGCCGCCTGGCTGCCGCCGGGGATGTCCTCCGCGGGAGACCAGCTCGGGACCGCGATCACCGGGATCACCACCTCGCAGGGCATCGGCCTGGCGATGATCGTGAGCGGGATCGCGATCTGGGCGCTCCGGCGGAACGCGGGGATCAGCGAGGTCAAGCCGTTCGAGGCCGGCGACGGGGAGCTGCTGGAGGAGCTGGCGTAGGAGCCCGGGCCCGTGCCCATGCCCGTCCCGACCCGTCCGTCCTGGTGGGGGTGGGATCGGCCGGCGCACCATCAGCCAGCTCGCGGACCAGCTCCAGCGTAGCAGCCGAGCGCTCACGCGCGTCGGCCCTCGGCTGTCGACCGCCGATCGGCAGGGTTCTGTTCGGCTGGGTCCTCGAGTCCTCGCACGCTGCGGAGGCCCACCAGGCCGCGCTGTGGGCGTCGTGAGCGAATACGAAGATTCCCTGCCACCTCTCCAGGGTGGAGCTATCGTGTTCCGAACCTACAGGCAGGGAAAGCGATGGTTGTGCGCACCATGTCGATCCTGTCGCTGACCATCGCAGTCGGATGTTCGGGGAGGGACATCCTTCCGCTGGACTCCGTCAGTGGCCGGTGCGAAGCGTCTGTGGTTCAGACCCCGGAAGAGGCAGGCTGGACGGGACTGACCGAGGATGAGGTGATGGCTCGGGTCGAGGCGTTCGAGCCACGGTCCGTGTCGTGGGATCGGATGAGCCCGAGCGAGTCCCAGTCTTCCATCCGCGTCACGTGGGCCCGGACCGAGGCCCCTGCCCAGGTGGTCGAGCGTGACGAGGCCGAGGCCGAGGCCATCGAATGCCGTCCAGGGCCTGAGC
The DNA here is from genome assembly GCA_040079715.1 of Myxococcota bacterium. Lineage (GTDB taxonomy): Bacteria > Myxococcota_A > UBA796 > UBA796 > JACKER01. The sequence continues at coordinate 3,059 of JBEBJW010000630.1, forward strand.
TGGTGCTCGGGATGACCTTCGAGGTCCAGATCAATGGTGGCGAGGTCTCCTCGAGCTTCGAGGGCTCGATCTCGGCCGATCCGGCAGGGAACATCCTCGTCGATGGACTGGGCGACGCCGCGCTGAACGAGACCTGGGATCAGGTAGGGCAGGAGACTGCCGCCGATGACATTCCTCCGGAGGACGGTGAGGCGAGATGGCGGCTGGGCCTGGGAGAGCGTTGGGAGGCTGCAGAGGTGGGGATCACCGGAACCAGCGAGAGCTGGTCGAAGTTCGTGTGGGCCGGTTGTTGGAGCGGTGAGGCGCTTTGAACATCGTGATGGTGCTGGTCGTTGGGTGTGATCGCTCCGAGATCGCGGTCGTCGGGATCCGGGTGTGTAGGCCGCGCGAGCCGGTGTGCTGACGGACTTCAGGACCCCAGGGCGCACAGGGATCGGTTCGGGGTGCGAGCCCGCCCGCGTCAGGCGGACCGCAGGGTGCGCGGAGCGCAGTCGCGGAGCGACCGAGCGCAGCGAGCCCGCAGGGAGGCCGGCCCGCGCAGCGGGCGACGCCCGAGACCTGCGTCGGAGGAGGCTCCGCGCCCGCCGGTTGCGCCGGCGTTTCCGGACCCGTCGTCGCGGTTTCCGTCGCGGTACGATCGATCCGGAGCGTGGATGCGCGATACCGCGACGAAGTGGGCGCTGTCGTGGCCTCCGCCGTTCGAGGCGGGGCTCGGGGTCGCGGTCGGGCTGGCCCTGTGGCTCGCCGCCGCCGCGGTCCACGTCGGCGCCGCCACCGGGCGACCGCTCGGGCGGGAGCCGGTGCTGTGGGTGCTGGTCGCGGCGCCGGTCGTCGTCGGGCTCGCCGGGTGGGTCGCGGGGTGGCGTCGGCTCGACCGCGAGCGGCTCGACACCCAGCTCCGGAAGGGGGCCGAGCAGAAGCTGCGGGAGCTCGCGTCGCGCGAGTGGGTCACCCGGTCGATGCTCCAGAACGCGTTCGACGCCGTGCTGATCGTCAGCGGCGACGGGGTGGTGCTCGACGCGAACGTCGCGGCCGGCCGGATGTTCGGGAACTCGGGCGAGGGGATGGTCGGGTTCGCGATCGCGACCCTGCTGCCGGACCACGACCGGCTCGGGATCCCGACCGACCGGTGGACCGACCCGCACGGGGTCGAGCTGCGGACCCGGGCCCAGCACGCCGACGGCTCGGTGTTCCCGGTCGACGTCCACGCCTCGCCGGTCGACGATCGGCGGATCCGCCTGTACACCGTGCGCGAGGCGTCCACGCGGATGAAGCAGGAGGAGCGGCTGGTCCGCGAGGCGGTCGCGACCCAGCGGGACAAGTGGGTGCTCGAGCAGCGCAAGCGCGGGCTCGTGCTCCAGATGCTCGGCAACGGCCTGCGGGACAGCGTCGACCGGATGCTGGCCGAGGTCGACGCGGCCCACCCCGGCATGGACGACCTGCTGTACGGGATGCTCGAGCAGCTCGATCAGCTGTGGACCCTCGCGATGTGGGAGCGGTCCGGGGCCTCGCCGACGGTCGGGCCGGTCGAGCTCGCGGCGGTGCTGCGCGAGGTGGTGGCGGACGTGCGGGTGGTGGCGGATCGCCAGCGGAACCGGCTCGTGACCGACGTGATGGACGGGGTCGACGAGATCGTGACCGACGCGAACCTGCTCGCGTGCGCGCTCCGGACGATCGTGCTGCTGGCGCTGCGGCGGATCCAGGACGCGACGGTCCGGGTCGAGGTCGTCCGCGAGCCCGGGCGCGGCACGGACTGGGTGACGGTGTTCGTCGAGGACGACGGCGCGGCGCTGACCACCGACCAGCTCGACGCGATCCAGGCCGCGTTCGAGGTGAGCGAGGAGGCGAGCCCGCCGCCGGACGCGCGGGCCGGGGTGGCGCTGGCGCGGCGGCTGGCCCGGGCGCTCGGAGGGCACGTCGCGGTCGACAGCCGGTCGGGCGTGGGGACCGCGATC